>JAFTCS010000188.1 GCA_017454565.1 Clostridia bacterium | reverse complement strand
CCGCAAAGGATGACAAGGGTACAGTCAGAAACAGTACTGTCCTGAGTTCTTCCGGAAACGAAAGCAAAACGGTGTATTCACGGTATGAAAGTATGCAGAGCAGCAGAGCTTCTTCGGATATGAGTACCGATGAAATTTCCGATAAACCGGACAGTTCCATACCGGAATCAACATCGGAACCCGTATCGTCCATAGTACGTTATCCTGAACAGGAACCGTCGCCGAAACCACCTCACCCCCCGGAGACTGACGTTATAGCTGAACAAACCTCTGTTTTGCAGGAAACGGAATCTGTATCCGAAAAATCGGAATCCATCGTCCCGGAGAGCATACAGCCATCACTTCCTTCCGGAACAGTAAGCGCTGAACAGGACGAGCCTGCAATACAGCCGCAGGAGCCGGAGTCTCCGCCGGATGCTGCGGAATACTGTACTGTCTCTATATCATGCGAGACACTGCTTGACAATATGGATTCCCTCAAAAAGAACAAGCGTTCGCTGGTACCCTCTGACGGAGTTATCCTTGCGCCCGTGAAAGCGGAGTTACAGGATGGGGACAGCGTGTTTGATGTTTCAAAACGTCTGTGTATGGAAATGCGCATTCCCTTTGAATTTACGCTGACTCCGGTGTACAATACCGCATACATTGAGGGCATCTATAATCTTTATGAATTTGACTGCGGCAGCGGTTCGGGCTGGATATACACTGTTAACGGCGTAAAGCCGTCCGTTGGCTGCTCGGATTATCCTGTGCACAGCGGCGACTCTGTTGAATGGCATTATACATGCAGTCTCGGAAACGATATTTCAGGCGTACAGGAGGGATGATATGCAAAGCAGAGCATTTGCGGGTGTGCATCCTGTGGTACAGTTTGGATTCTTTACCTCGGTGATGCTCTTTACCATGCTGGTGCCGCAGCCGGTCATACTACTGACGTCTTTTGCTTGTTCTCTGACCTACGGCTTTTTTGTCGGCGGCAAAGGTTCACGCAGGAGCTTTCTTCGGCTTATCCTGCCGTCATCGGCATTGGTGTGCATTATCAATCCGCTGTTCAACCACGCAGGAGTTACGATACTCTTTTATCTGCCCGACGGCAATCCGTTCACGCTGGAATCGGTGATCTACGGTCTGGTGTCGGGCTGTATGTTTTCGTCAGTCATGCTCTGGTGTCTGTGCCTGCGCTTTACTATGACGTCAGACAGAGTGATATATCTTTTCGGCAGATTGACCCCGAAACTTGCTCTGCTCCTTTCAATGATAATGCGCTTTATTCCGCAGCTTGCTTCACAGTTCAGACGTGTGCGTTCTGCCCGGCGCTGTCTCGGCAGGGACATCAATCAGGGCAATATCATACGCCGGACAGCCAATTTCGTCAGGATACTTTCCTCGGTTATCGGCTGGTCTATGGAACATTCCCTGATAACCGCAGACTCAATGAAAAGCCGCGGCTACGGTCTTGGCAGAAGAACGTCCTATACTATTTTCCGGTTTGAGCGCCGTGACGTGATTTTGCTGTTTCTTACCATCTTTCTTTCGGCGGCTGTAATTTGCGGCTGTATAGGCGGTGTGGGAGATTTCTTCTATTTTCCGGCTGTTTCTCAGGTAGGCGCAGGTGCTTTGGATATCCTCACATATATTGCTTTTGCACTGCTTTGCGTGTTTCCGTTTATCATTGACCTGAAGGAGGGGAGAAAATGGAATGCTATTCCGTAAAGGGACTAAGCTTCCGCTATCCCGATGCAAAAAAACAGGCGCTTTCTGATATTTCCTTTAGTGTAGGGCAGGGAGAATTTGTGACTGTCTGCGGACTTTCCGGCTGCGGAAAGAGCACCCTGCTGCGTCAGTTAAAAACTTGTTTGCAGCCTGCGGGTGAGCGCAGCGGAGAGATACTTTTCTGCG
This sequence comes from Clostridia bacterium, assembly GCA_017454565.1. GTDB lineage: Bacteria > Bacillota > Clostridia > Oscillospirales > Acutalibacteraceae > UBA1213. The sequence goes on along the minus strand of JAFTCS010000188.1, from coordinate 6,869 downwards.
GCAGACCGCTTGCAGATACGGATGCAAAAACTCAGGCCTCGGATATCGGTTTTGTTTTCCAGTCTCCCGAGCATCAGTGCGTGACTGACAAGGTTTGGCACGAGCTTGCTTTCGGGTTAGAAAGCCTGAATCTCAGTCAGGGTGTTATACGCAGGCGAGTGGCTGAAATGGCGTCATTTTTCGGTATGGAAAAATGGTTCGATCGTCAGGTCAGTGAGCTTTCCGGCGGTCAGCGGCAGATACTTTCACTTGCCTCCGTTATGGTCATGCAGCCAAAAGTTTTGCTGCTGGACGAGCCTACGGCTCAGCTTGACCCGGTTGCTGCCGCCGAGTTTGTTTCGCTGCTAAGACGGATAAACACCGAGCTTTCCGCCACCGTCATTATAAGCGAACACAGCCTGGAAACGGTACTTCCCGTAAGCGACAGGATAATCGTGATCTCAGAAGGCAGGGTCATTGCCGACAGCACACCGCAGGCGCTGCCGTCACTGCTTTATTCATCAGGCGACCCGGTATTTCTTTCCATGCCGGCGCCTGCGCGTGTATATGAATATGTCGAGGGTGCGGAAAAAACTTCCCACACTCCGCTTTCCTGTACACAAGGAAGAAACTGGCTCACTTCACTTGCTCAGACGCGAACCCTCACTCCTGTTCCGGAAGAGGAGTCTCTCCTCTCGCAAAAGCCTTTCATTCGTCTGCGGGAGCTTTGGTACAGGTATGAAAGAAATTCTCACGACATACTGAAAGGTCTCAGCCTTGACATAAACAAAGGGGAGTTCCTGACCATAATAGGCGGAAACGGAGCCGGGAAGACCACACTGCTTTCTGTTCTTTCCGGGGAGGATCGTCCCGACCGCGGAAGAATGTACATAAACGGCAAGAGGATCGACCGCACTGACCCGGTTAAACACAGAACCGTTATTCTGCCCCAGGAGCCTCAGTCTCTTTTCGTGTGTTCCACTGTCAGGGAAGAACTTTTTGATGCGGTGGCTGCACTCAGTGAAGCCGAACAGTGCCGGCGGGTTACACGTGTTGTTGAAATATGCGAATTAAGCGGTCTGCTTGATACTCACCCCTTTGACCTATCCGGCGGTGAGCAGCAGAAAGCCGCCCTTGCAAAGCTGCTGCTTGCAGACCCGGATATTCTTCTTTTAGATGAGCCTGCAAAGGGACTTGACTGCTTTTACAAGCGCCGTCTTGCCGAAATACTTCATTCACTCACCGAAAAGGGTGTGACGGTTATTGCCGTGAGTCATGATCTGGAATTCTGCGCGTCATATTCCGACAGATGCGCTCTTTTGTTTGACGGCGGCATTGTCAGCACCGATGTACCTCACAGCTTCTTTTCCGAAAACGGTATTTACACAACAGCAGTTTCGCGCATGTCTAAAGGCATAGTCAAAGGTGCGGTCACTGTGCCCCAGCTTCTTGCTTCCATAGGCGCCGAAAACTTTGACGACAGTTTCTATAACAAATTGAAAGCCGGCCGCAATACAAATGAAAATACTCAAAGCACAACGATTTCACCTCCGCCGAGATCTCCCGTCAGATCGTCGCCGGTAAGGCTGATATTATCGCTTGTAATGTTTGCCGTTTTTGTTTTTTCTCTTATGGTCACCTCCGGGAGTATAGAGCTTCCGGTGCAGTCCGGCTCGAAGATCATAGGCTTTTCCATGCTTTTTATCTCCGCCGCAGGTTTTCTTGCCGCGCTTGGCAGCACAAAAGGCGTTTCCGTAGCGCCGGTCAGAACAAACCTTAAAAGCCGTGTTATATCTGCAGTTTCCGTGTTCGTACTGGTGCCGCTTACTGTGCTTTTCGGCGTGTATTTCCTTGACGACACCAAATACCTGTTTATATCCCTTTTGGTCATGCTTGAAAGTATTGCACCGTTCTACATAATGTTTGAAAAGCGCAGTCTTCGTGCCCGTGAGCTTGTGCTCATAGCGGTGATCTGTGCCCTGACCGTTGCCGGCAGAGCAGTGTTTTACATGCTGCCGGAGTTCAAGCCTGTGACAGCGATCGTCATAATTGCCGGCGCTGCTCTCGGTGGGGAATCCGGCTTTATGGTAGGCTCGGTCTCGATGCTTGCGTCAAACATTTTCTTCGGTCAGGGAATATGGACTCCGTGGCAGATGCTTGCGATGGGTCTTATCGGCTATCTTTCGGGAGTGATCTTCCACAGCCGCCTGCTGCCGGCGAACCGCCTGACCCTTGCGTTGTGCGGCTTTGCGTTTGCGCTGATCATATACGGCGGTATAATGAACCCGTCTACTCTGATAATGACCGGCGCGCCCCTCAATGCAGGCAGTCTGCTTTCGGTATATGCACTGGGTCTGCCGGTGGATACTGTTCACGCTGTTGCCACTGCAATTTTTCTTTCGGTAGGCGCTCTTCCTATCCTTACAAAGTTGGAGCGCATAAAACGCAAATACGATCTCATCCGATAAATTTTTACAAAAAGTCAATATTTTAATATTTCAAAACGCACCTGTATATGCTATAATATGAAACGTATACAGGTGCAATTTTTTGATTTTATATTACAACGAGGTGACAGAAATGCTTTTTATCCAGTACCCGAAATGCACGACCTGTAAGCGCGCCAAAGCATGGCTCGACGAAAACGGCGTGGAATATACCGACAGAAATATCAAGGAACAGAACCCTACCTATGATGAATTGAAGCTATGGTATGAAAAAAGCGGTCTGCCGCTGAAAAAGTTTTTCAATACCAGCGGTATGCTGTATAAGGAAATGTCTCTCAAGGATAAGCTGCCGGATATGAGCGAGGAATAACAGCTCCGGCTGCTTGCATCTGATGGCATGCTGGTCAAAAGGCCGCTTGTCATAACGGATGACAGGGTTATCGTAGGCTTTCGTTCTGATGAATGGGCAGCCGTTCTTACCTGAGGGAAGGGAGATATGCTATGAAAGATTTCTTGCCCGTTTCCCGTGAGGACATGAAACGCCGGGGCTGGGACAGGGTAGATTTCACATACGTTATCGGGGACGCTTATGTTGACCATCCGTCTTTCGGTCCGGCAATAATCAGCCGTATACTTGAATCCGCCGGCTACCGGGTGGGCATTATCGCTCAGCCCGACTGGAAGGACGAAAAAAGCATAGACGTTTTCGGTGAACCGCGGCTGGGTTTTCTTGTGAGCGCAGGCAACATGGATTCTATGGTGAATCATTACAGCGTATCGAAGAAACGCCGCGCAAAGGATTTCTTTACTCCGGGCGGCGTCATGGGCAAGCGTCCCGACCATGCGACCGTGGTCTACGGGAACCTTATCCGCCGGACATATAAGACAAAGCCTGTCATTATAGGCGGCATAGAGGCCAGTCTCAGGCGCATGGCGCACTATGATTACTGGGACGACAAGCTGAAGCGTTCGATTCTTCTTGATTCCCAGGCAGATATCCTTTCTTTCGGCATGGGTGAGCGTTCTGTTGTACAGATAGCCGACGCTCTGAACAGCGGTATCCCGGTCAGTGAGATTACCTTTGTGAACGGTACGGTATATAAAGCCAAAAGTATTGAGGGACTTGAGGCAGAGCATATTGTCTTGCCGTCCTACGCAGATCTGCTTGATGACAAGCTGAATTACGCAAGGAGCTTCTATATACAGTACACCAACACCGACCCTTTTTCGGGCAAGGTGCTGTGCGAACCGTACGATGATGTGTACGTCATACAGAACCCGATGTCGAAGCCGCTCACACAGCAGGAGATGGACAGTATATATGCGCTGCCTTATATGCGCACGTATCATCCCTGTTATGAGGACGCCGGCGGTATTGAAGCCATAAAGGAAGTTAAATTCAGTCTTATAAGCAACAGGGGATGCTTCGGCGGCTGCAGCTTTTGCGCACTTACCTTCCATCAGGGAAGGATTATACAGACGCGGAGCCATGAGTCGATAATAAACGAAGCCAGGGAGCTTATAAAGGATCCCGAATTCAAGGGCTATATCCATGACGTCGGAGGGCCTACGGCCAACTTCCGGCACACATCCTGCGAAAAGCAGCTCAAATACGGCGTCTGTCAGAATAAGCAGTGCCTTTTTCCGAAACCGTGCGCCAATCTTACGGTAGACCATTCCGATTATCTTTCACTTCTTAGAAAGCTCAGGGCGCTGCCGGGGGTAAAGAAAGTTTTTATCCGTTCAGGCATACGCTTTGACTATATCATGGCGGATCCGGATGACACCTTTTTCCGTGAGATGTGCGAGCACCATATCAGCGGTCAGTTAAAGGTAGCTCCCGAGCATGTTGCCGATGCGGTGCTTTCAAAAATGGGAAAGCCGGAAAACAGTGTTTACCGGGCTTTCTGCAAAAAGTACGCGCAGATAAACAAAGCTCTTGGCAAACCCCAGTATCTTGTGCCTTATCTCATGTCGTCCCATCCCGGTTCCACCATAAAAGAAGCGATCGCTCTTGCGGAGTATCTGCGCGACATAGGCTGCAGTCCGGAACAGGTTCAGGATTTCTACCCAACACCGTCAACCATCTCCACCTGCATGTATTACACCGGAGTTGACCCCAGAAACATGCAGCCGGTGTATGTGGCTCACGACCCTCACGAGAAAGCAATGCAGAGGGCGCTTATCCAGTATAAGTCCCCGAAAAATTATGATCTGGTACATGAGGCGCTTGTGCTTGCTCACCGTACCGACCTCATAGGCTTCGGAAAAAAATGTCTTATCCACCCAAGAAACAAAAATGACGCAGGAGCCGTAAAAAACAGGAAGCCCCTTACCGAGGCTGAGAAGAAATACGGTATATCCTTTGAAAAATATGACAGTATGCTTAATGCCGGCAGTTCCCGGAAGCAGGATACGAAAGGCAAACGCAGAAAGGGGAAGGGCTGATAAACCCCGTCGGTACTAAGCGTGAAAAACGATTTTTCTGTGTTATATGCCAATGTATAATACTGAAGAAATATATCAGCCTGTCTTATGGGCTGGGGTATCTCATTTAAGGAGGTGAGAGCTATGACGACAATGCTTTGGGTATGGTGCGCGGTTTTTCTGGTGGCTGTTATTATGGAGGCTGCCACTCCGCTGCAGCTGTGCTCGATCTGGGCGGCCGCAGGTGCGGTAGTTGCCCTGATACTTGAGCTTTGCGGAGTGGACATGAACGTTCAGGTGATAGTATTCTTTGCGGTTACTATAGCGCTTATTGCGCTGACGCGCCCGCTGGCAAAAAGAATGACCAGATTCAAGAAATCCGCCACGAATGCAGATATGAACATCGGCAAGGTGGGCAAGGTCACTAAGGTGATGGATGAAGAGCTCGGCCTCTTCCGGGTCAGAGTTGAGAACAACGACTGGTCGGCTGTCACAGAGGACAAGAAGATCCCGCCGGTTGGCTCAGAAATATCCGTTCTCCGGATAGAGGGCGTGAAGCTCGTGGTCGAGCCGTACGTCTCAGCCGGAAAAGCTGCTGTGAAGGCCGGCGAAGGCTGAGCAGGGCAAAAAATTCATTATCCGCCCGGTGCGCCTGATCTTTAAACCTGCACACCGGATGATAAACAAACAACATCAAACATGAAAAGAGGTAATTTACTATGTCTCCGTTCCTTATCGGTTTTATCATCGTACTGGCACTCGTTATCCTGATACTCATTGCAAACATAAAGATCGTTCCCCAGGCAAATGCTTTTGTAATCGAGCGTTTCGGTGTTTACTATACCACATGGCACACCGGCATCCACATGAAGGTACCCTTTATGGACCGTATCGCCCGCAGAGTATCTCTGAAAGAGCAGGTCGTAGACTTTGAACCCCAGTCGGTTATCACAAGAGATAACGTTTCCATGCAGATCGACACCGTTGTTTACTATCAGATCACCGATTCAAAGCTCTATGCTTACGGCGTTGAGCGCCCCATCATGGCTATCGAGACACTTTGTGCCACAACTCTGAGAAATATCATCGGTGAGCTTGAACTCGATAACACACTTACTTCCCGTGACAAGATCAACGAGCGCATCAGAGAGATACTTGACGAAGCTACAGACGCATGGGGCATCAAGGTAAAGCGCGTTGAGCTCAAGAATATTCTTCCTCCCCGTGAGATACAGATCGCCATGGAGAAGCAGATGAAGGCAGAGCGTGAAAGACGTGCAAGAATACTTGATGCAGAGGGTGAAAAGACCAGCCAGATACTCGTGGCAGAGGGTCATAAAGAGGCTGCTATTCTCCGCGCTGAGGCTATCAAAGAGACAAAGATCCGCGAGGCACAGGGTGAAGCTGAGGCTATCATTGCAGTACAGACCGCTTTTGCAGACTCTCTGAGAATGCTGAACGAGGCTGCTCCCTCCGACAGAGTTATTGCGCTCAAGAGCCTTGAAACATTTGCTCAGGTCGCAGACGGCAGGGCTACAAAGATCATCATTCCTTCCGAGATACAGTCTATGGCAGGTCTGGCAACGGCGCTTAAAGAGCTTGTTATTGACGGCAACGTAAACAACACTCCCAAGCAGACGAATGAGGTTAAAACACCGACTTCCGGTATGGGTGTGCCGTCTATGCAGGTAAGCCCCATTCCGCAGGCTATGCCTGTACAGGGCGGCAACATCGGCACAGGCTTTGTCAGCAGCCCCGGCGTGAGCCAGCCCGTAAATGCTCAGGCTGACCTGAGAGCAAGGGCGCAGGCGGCTCTTAACAATAACGCACCCCGTCAGTAATCTTTTCCCGCCGCAGAGCAAAAAAACAATAGACTTCCTCGGAAACTGGAGAAGTGCCAGATTTCGCAGGATATTTTGTGCTGGACAATGTGTCTCGAACGCCGCTGTACTTTGTGTACTGCAAGTGAGAGACACGCAGTACAGTGCAAAAGAGACAAGAAAGATGGTGCTTCGG
>JAFTCS010000187.1 GCA_017454565.1 Clostridia bacterium | reverse complement strand
TCTGAAAAGAAGAGAAAGTATAACGCCGGAGTTTCCTCTTGCAGACTTGAGCATAGCTGATGCAGCCTCGCTTGCCACCTCGTCAATACGGGTAGCGCTTGATTCCGCTAAAGCCTTTGCGGCAGCCTCAAATGTCACCGACATATTTGTACCCGTGTCTCCGTCAGGCACAGGAAAGATATTAAGGGAGTTTATTTCCTCTCTCTGCTTTATTATGTTGTTTGCCCCGGAGATTAGCGCGTTTTTATAGTATGTACCGTTTATCATTGTTGTCTGCACTTCCTTAATAATATTTATCTTATTTCAACGATCAGCTTCATGGCTGTTCGCTCTGTGCCTTCGATCTCAATGCTGGTAAAGGCCGGAATACACACAAGGTCAATACCCATAGGCGCAAGATACCCTCTTGCGACAGCAACGGATTTAAGAGCCTGATTGGTAGCCCCCGCACCGACTGCCTGAACCTCAACACAGCCATAGTCCCTTACCACACCTGCTATGGCGCCTGCAACCGAGTTAGGCGCAGACTTTGACGAAACCTTCAAAACTTCCATAATGTCTCCTCCCGAAAATAATATACCGTCCAGAATGTATATTTTCACATTTAGAAATACACTATTATTATAATATGCACAGTCACTATTATTCAAGTGGATAGTATAAAGAAAATGTTATAAAATTATGAATTTTTTATAAAATCTTTAACCTTTTTATGAAATTCGTCTTTCCGGAACGTTCGTCCACGGAAAAAAGCACACAATCCATCTCACACGGACCGGCAGCTAATTCAAATCTGACCGGAAGCTTCTCCCTGAATTTTTTAACAGCTAACTCAGGCTTTACTCCCAGCACCGACTCATAGGGGCCTGTCATGCCCACGTCGGTAATGTAGCCCATACCCTTAGGGAATATCCTCTCGTCAGCAGTCTGGACATGAGTGTGGGTGCCGAAGAAAGCGGATATCCTGCCGTCAAGGTAATAGGCAAGGGCAAGCTTTTCCGCAGTAGCCTCTGCATGGAAGTCAAGTATGATGATCTTTGTGTCTATCTCCGAAAGTATCCTGTCGATGGTAGTGTAGGGGTCGTCAAGAGGTTCCAGAAACAGGCAGCCCATGAGATTGATAACCGCCACCTGCTGTCTGCCGAGATCATAGACAGTATACCCTCGTCCGGGAGTCGTACCCTGAGGATAATTTGCCGGCCTGATAAGCGTTGCGCACTCATCGAACATATCATAGCTCTCACGTCTGCGGAAGGTATGGTTGCCTGCTGTGATGACATCCACGCCGCTGCTGAAAAGAAACTCCGCCGAAGCCGGCGTAACGCCGTTGCCGTCTGTGGAGTTTTCTCCGTTTGCTATGACCAGACCAATATTTTCCTTCTTTTTGAGAGCAGGCAGCTTTTCGCGCAGAAAGCGGCAGCCTACCGACCCGACAACATCGCCGATAGCGAGAATATTCACTGTATCACCCCATATTTTCAGAACATTATAATTGTAAAATTATTTTTCTGTTATGTCAATCCAAAAAAACGGAAAAAACCGCTTTAAAACAGAAAAAAATTTGTGTATTTCTATTTACTTTAGTGTTAATTTCGTATAAAATAATAATCAGAGGTCTGCACTCAGAAATGCGGCAAGAAATAAGAAAAGGAGATGTTTAATATGTTTTGCCCTAACTGCGGAAAAGAAAACGACCCATCTGTACGCCACTGCAAAAGCTGCGGTTCATTCATACCTGATTTTTCAGCCGAAAGCGGCAGTTCAGCTCCCGCTGATTCACTGAATTTCTCCAACGTATCCGAAGCACCTCAGCCCATGTCATTCGAGACGCTTTCTCAGGACGAGATAAACAACTTCCAGAACAATGATTCCAGATATAAGGAATACACCATGTCAGACGTTGTTGCCAAGAAGAGCAAGAAGAAGCTCATTATAACCCTTATTGTTATAGCGGCCGTTATTGCTCTCGGTGTGGCTTCATTCTTCATTATCCGCTCTATCATCAGCGGAAACGCGGTCAAGAACATACAGGAGGATCCCACAAAGTACGTTTTTGAGTCCTACCGCACAACGGCTGAGTCCATGAAAAATGACAACGCTGTTTTAAAAGCTGCCACAGCAACCGACAATGACCAGAAAACCGTAAGGACGACCATTTCCCAGAATGGCTATTCCCAGACCACAATGTACTCCATAGATCTTCCTGCCAAGAAGTTCTATGCCCTTACCGAACAGTCAAACACCATTTCTCAGGAGATGAAGAAGTATTATTCAGGTCCGGAAAAGATAAAGGCGGAGTTCTATACAGACATGCAGAAGGCCGTCGCAAAGGTCGAAATGGACAATGACAAATACGACTATTATGTAAATCTGGACAATCTCAGAGAGGAAGCCGTAACTTCAATGTTCGGTCCCAAGGGTGAGAATGTATTCAAGATCGACCAGAAGACCTATGACACTGTAATGGATGTCTACGAGTTCGTCTACAACAATCTTGCGAAAAACACCGATCCTTTTGGCATTGAGGCTCTTGCAGAAAAACTCGGTCAGGACTTTGACAAATGCGGCAATATAAATGTCGCTCAGGAGAGCGTTGAGATCGACGGCGCCAAGACCGACGCTTACGTTATCAGCCACACCTTCAACAGCACCGATATCATCACATCTGTGCTCACAGACGTAAAAGACTGGGCAAAGGACGTTATCAACATCAATGACGATATCAACGCTATGCTCGATCAGGCGCTCAGCCAGATGGATGTTTCTCAGCTCGTTTCACAGATCAACTCTTCTGCACAGAACTTTGAATTAGTGTTCAAGCACTATGTCAACAAGGACAACGCTCTTATGCAGGCGGAGATCATCGCAAACATCAACGGTCAGGGCTTCAAGCTGACTGTCACCTTCGGTGCTGACCCGGCTTCATCAAAGAAGATCACTCTCAAGGTCGCTACAGTAAGCTCAGCAGCCGAGTCTGTTCTTGAGACCATCACCGTTACAAACGAGAGCACTCCCGCCGAGGAAAAGTATGTTGCAACATACTCAGGCATGCTCATTACAGGCAACACCACATACACAAGGAACACCTCAACAGGCGACTTCACGATCACCAATAATATGAGCAGCCCCATGAGCGCTATGGGCGGTCAGGGAGCGATCGTTCCCTCACAGAGCAGCGACTCAATTGCAAACGTGAGCCTGAGCGGCAATCTGAAAATTGATGATGATTCTATGACTATGACATACAGCCAGCCCAGCTATGACGGAAGCGATATCAAGATCGAGTACTATGTATCGGGCAAGGCTGAGATCAACGAGCTCAGTTCAAACAACAACCTGCTCACAGCAAAGTCATCAGATATACAGAAGGTACTCTTCCCCAAGCAAAGCTATAACTTATGATAAGCAGACCTCTGAATAAATAACAGCCAATTCCCTGTCGGGGGTAATGCCCTGACAGGGATATTTTTTGTTTGTTTTACAAACGGATAATAATATGATATAATACTATTATTCGATAAAACAGCGGACAAAGACGAGTGCAGGGACTGCGTCCCTGCCGGGGGTTCCAATGGGTTCGGGGCAAAGCCCTGACATATCTACCATTTAAGGGGAATTTAGTATAATATACCCGAGAAAAATACAGGAGGTGTCGGAATGACTGACAAAAACGAGGAATTTCAGAAGCTGCGCGAGGAATGTCTGAACTGCCGGAACTGCGGTCTGTGCAGTACAAGGACGAACGTGGTTTTCGGAGTGGGCGTTGACAACGCAGAAGTAATGTTCATTGGCGAGGGTCCGGGAGAAAACGAGGATCTTCAGGGCGAACCCTTTGTAGGAAGAGGCGGTCAGCTGCTGGATAAAATGCTGGCGGCGGTCGATCTGGACAGGCACAAAAATATATATATCGCAAACATCGTGAAGTGCCGCCCACCCAAAAACCGCGATCCGCTTCCGGAGGAACAGGAGCAGTGCATAAAATGGCTGCGCAGACAGTTCGCCGTACTCAGACCGAAAATAATCGTCTGTCTGGGCAGGATAGCCGCAGCAAAGATAATCAAACCGGATATAAAGATCACCCAGGAACACGGCATGTTTTTCGAGAAAAACGGCATACTGATGATGCCCATACTCCACCCGGCGGCACTGCTGAGGAACCCCAACAACAAGCCCGCTGCCTTTGAGGATTTCCTGAAACTGCAGGCAAAGATCAGAGAGGTATGCACCCACACCTACGACGACCAGATACCCGGATAAATTTATTTTTTCTTGTCCGTGGATATTTACTTTTTAAGCAAATAGTTGTAGAATAAAATACAAGGCAGGCTTACTGCAAGAAAACAAAAAGGGAGAAGATTACAATGAAAATTCTTGTTGAAACATCAGCTCGTCATGTACACGTTACTCAGGAAGCTCTTGAGACACTTTTCGGCAAGGGCGCTGAGCTTACAAACAAAAAGGATCTTTCTCAGCCCGGTCAGTTCCTCTGCTTTGAGAAGGTTACAGTTGTAGGCCCCAAGGGAGAGCTTACCTGCTCCATCCTTGGCCCCGTAAGACCCGCATGTCAGGTAGAGGTCTCTATGACAGACGCCCGTAAGCTCGGCATTACTGCTCCCGTAAGAGAGTCCGGTGACGTTGCCAACACTCCCGGCTGCAAGCTCATCGGCCCCAAGGGTGAGGTCGAGATCTCAGAGGGCGTTATCGCTGCTCAGAGACATATCCATTTTGATACAAAGACAGCTGAAGACAACGGCTTTAAGGATAAGCAGATCGTCAGCGTTGCTGTTGGCGGCGAGGGCAGAAAGCTCGTTTTCGGTGACGTAGTTGTAAGAGTAAGCCCCAGATTTGCTCCTGCTATGCACATTGATACCGACGAGGCTAACGCTGCTGCCATCACAGGCAACACCGAGGGTGAGATCATAGTCTGATTCAGGGGTGCCATCCCGGCAGTCCTGTAATGGATCGTATCCGTATCACAAAACCGTTTGTCCCACAGTGCAGACAAACGGTTTTTTTATACCCTGTGTATTATAGTAAACGACATTATTATTTATACTTTGATAAATCATCAGCTGATTGTGGGGG
>JAFTCS010000186.1 GCA_017454565.1 Clostridia bacterium | reverse complement strand
TGTCTGATATTGTTTACAAAAACCTCAGCGCCTGCCGGCGGGTCATCAAAGCTGTACCGAAGTTCGGAAAGCTCCACATCGAAATAACGTTTCAGCGCGTTGCGGTAAGATGGGTTGCTGAGAACATATCTGAAAGAATCGTTTTCGACCTCGATAATGCCCATAGGTATGGTGTTGAAGAATTTTTGCAGAGCATTGTCCTCATTTGCTACCGCCGAGAGGTCGTACAGGTTGATGCGGCCCATTGTATCGTAATACGGTGTCTCGTCAGGATTCTCGTAGCCGATCTGGGTGCCTGTGCGGAACCTTTCAAGTATCGTTTCAAGCGGAATAGGCTTATCGAAATAGAAACCCTGCAGCTTTGAGCAGCCTATCTCCTGCAAGAAACGCACCTGTTCCTCTGTTTCAACGCCCTCGCAGACTGTATCGAGGCCAAGGGACGTAGCCATTCGCATCAGCTCGGTAAGAAGGATCTTCCTGCTGTCGCCCTCGTTGAACTTGCGCATGAAGATCATGTCGAACTTCAGCAGGTCGAAGTGGATACTCGAAAGCACATCCAGTGACGAATAGCCGCTTCCGAAGTCGTCCATCCACACCGGGAACCCAAGCTGCTGGAAACGGGATATCTGCTCCTTCATAAAGTCAAAGTTGCTGCCTACCGCGCTTTCCGTGACCTCAATGGTTATCTTGTCATGGCTGATACCGGCGGCATCCACACGCTTGCGCACTTCCTCAACGATATCGCAGGCGTCAAAGTCTGAACGTGAAATGTTTATGGAATTCGGAACAATGTCAAAGCCGGCTTTCTGCTGGAACTTCATTTTTTCCAGAACCTGCTCCACCATGTACAGGTCAAGTTTGTATATCTTGCCGGCGTCCTCAAGATACGGAATAAAGTATGCAGGGGACAAAAAACCTTTTTCCGGGTCGATCCAGCGGGCAAGCGCCTCCTCATCGCATACACGGCCGTTTACGGCACGGACTATCGGCTGGTAATAAACGTGTATCCATTTTTCTTTTATCGCACGGTCGATATTTGTTACTATGTATTGTCTTAGCTCAGCTGAGTCCCTGAGGCTCTTATTAAAGTAATTGAAGCCGGACTCAAAAGTATGGCGCAGGGCGTCACAGGCAAACTTTGCCCTGTCGCATGCAACGCTGACAGCCACGTCCTCAAGACTGTAGTTGTATATTCCCACACGCACAGGAAGAGTATTTCCGTTGTTCAGATTGCGGCATTTTTCAAACAGTTTATAAAGAATATCCTCCAGACCATCCTCGACCGTATAAACCGCAAAATGGTCGCCGCCTATATGACAACACCGTTCGTTATTGAATGTCTCGCTGAGGAGCCTGCCAAACTCCAGCAGCAGCTTGTCACCCTCAGAGAAGCCATATCTGGCATTGAAGAATTTCATGCCGTTAAGGTCAAAAAACAGCAGTACAGCGTTCTTGCCGTTTTTTTCTGTCTCGCTCTTGGCAGCCTCTGCAAGCTCGAAAAAATAGCTCATGCTTGGCAGACCGGTAAGATAATCAAACTGGGTCTTTTTTATAAGGCTGTCCTCGTGAAGAGCGTTATTCAGCAGCTTGTTCAGAACATTTTTATTTACGTCATAATCATCGGAATATAGTCCTTCATCACTGTACCATACATGGGCAAGCCTTACGCCCGTGTCGGTATATGCATGCTTTCCCATAGCATGTATGATGCGGTAATCATTATCTTTCTTTGACCGTGTGCGGTAGACAACATTATAAATCTCGTCCTCTTCCTTTGCAAATCGGATGGCTGCGTTGGCGATCCTTGCAACATCATCCGGATGGCAGTCTTTATACATGTCATGATCCATATCGTAATAGGCCATATCACGGTCGGTATACCCGAACAGATCGCAGAAGCCGTCCGACAATACCAGAGTAACCACACGCTTGTCAATAAACTGATAAATTGCAAAGGCCTGTTGAAGTCCTTCAAGTATTGACATTTCCTGATCCGAGAACTGAAATCTTTCCATTTTTCTCACCCTCTCAGAGAAAATAGTACCAACGAAAAATAATGTTGGTTTTACAAAAACGGATACTATGTCCACCTTTTCGGATAAATTCTCCCAATAATATTTTACATGTTTTCTTAAAAATTTTCAAGTATTATTGAACAAAAATTATAATAATAAATAACTATTATTGGCAGAATAGTAACAAAAATTACCAATTATTTAAAATCCTAAAAATAATTACCAGATTTTACACTATTTTCTCACTTTTTTCGTTCCTAACAGATTTACGCATAAGGATATTTCAGCAAAGATTTAAAGCTTTCCAAAAAAACGGCATAATTACAATTATAATTAAACATGTTTCACAAACTTTTTTCCATTGTCTTGCTAATCATTGACTATTATGGTAAATTATTGTACAATAATATCATATAATAGTCATATAAGTCCTTTCTGGTGTACATTTCCGTAGATGAAAGGAGTGAGTCCGATGAAAAAAAGGCGTTTCTCAATTAACCTGAAACTTCATCTTCTTGTCATCGCCGTAGTTCTTGCAGTCTCATTCGGAATTGCCATGCTGGCTTTCTCGATCAACGTTGACCAGATAGACCGTTATTTCAAGCGCATGTCCTACAACTCGGCGGAAAACTTCGCCGCATTTATTGACCCGGATTTCGTTGCCCGTCTGAGGACCACCGCCGAATCCGAGGAATTTCAGGCTGTCAGGCGGAAGGCGGAAGATACCGGAAACGAAAAAATTGTGGAAGATTATCTCCGAAAAGCGGGATTATGGGGAGATTATTCTCAAACCCGAAAAAAATGTGCACATATCTTGACAATATGGACGATATAAAGTATCTTTATATTATAGTACTTGGAGACAGCAATGCTCTGTACGATATGTATCTTCTTGATGACTATGATAACCCGATCTACCGGACAGGCGATTATGAAGACAGAGAGCCTGAGCTGATGGGAATAGATACTTCTGAAAAGATCGAACCTACCATCACTAATGACAAGTGGGGTTCTCTTTGCTGTTCATACGCGCCGGTCTATGCGGATGACGGAACTCTGATCTGCCATGTGGGCTGTGATGTCAACATGGAAGCCGTACTGAAAGAAAGACAAAACTACATAATCTATATGTCCCTCTGTTCGGTCGGGGTCACTGCAGCTGTGCTGCTCATCGCCCTGTTTTTTACAAGCAAATTCTTCGCCCGCCCGATACGCAGACTGACCGAGGAAGCAAGAAAGTTCACGCCGGCAAAAAACAAGAGCTATGAAGAAGCCGGTGTGCTGCAAATGAACCTTAAAAGTCTTGACGAGGTAAGCGATATCTACGAGGTACTGCGCAGTACGCAGATGAATATAATCGACTATCTCAACGACCTGTCAAAGCTTGAAAAGGACAAAGAGCAGTATATGACCAGCCTGCGTCAGGCTCAGGACGACATAAAAGACAAGGATGAACTGCTTGGCAGGATGAGCGTTGAGGTATATCGCGATGCACTGACCCACGTTGGCAGCAAAAGCGCTTATATCCGCAAAGCGGACGAGCTTTCAGGGATGATCACGGACGGTACTGCGGAATTTGCAGTAGCGATGGTGGACATTAACGATCTTAAACGCATCAATGACCAGTGCGGGCATAAATCAGGAGATACTTATATACAAGGCTGCTGTCAGATAATATGCAATGTCTTCAAACACTCACCGGTGTTCAGGATCGGCGGTGATGAATTCGTTGCAGTATTGACAGGAGTAGATTATCAGAACCGCGACAGGCTGCTCAGGCAGATCAGGGCTGAATTTTCAAAATGCTACTCCAATACCAGTATGCCGCTGTATCAAAGATATTCCGCAGCCGTGGGACTGGCCGTATTCAAGCCGGATGACATTACCTTTGAATATGTCTTCCGCAGGGCCGATAAAGCCATGTATGCAGATAAAATGAGCTTTAAGAACAAGAACGGCAGCTATCGTTAAAGACAGCTTATTCCATTATATCACTGCAAAGGCGAATGCAGTCGCTGAGCATAAGATACCGGAAAATGTCTGAAAGGTCGCTGCTGTTTTGGCGCGCTTATTTATCTGTCGTCCGGCCGATGAGAGGAACAAAATGATACAGCGTAACCTCATAAGGTAACGGGTGATTTTGTTATGAATATGCGCATCGGTTTCTCAATAATTTTCGCTCTGCTGATAGCGGTACAGATATTCTGCGCTGTCAGGAGTTTTCGCTCGCACAAGGTCATGGGTACGTCGGTCGGTCTGCTCAGCCTCTCCCTCATCCCGCCGATGATCGGTAATCTGATGATAATTGTATCATCAATGCACTGGCTCTCACTTTTCGGATGCTATGTATATTTCGTCGGAATGGATCTGGTCATGCTTGCTCTTGTGCGGTTCACCGACGACTACTGCAGCGGTTTGATAAAGGGAAAAGTAAAAATTATAATAATGTACATAGCCATTGTTTTCGACAGCATACAGCTGATGCTGAACTCTGTCTTTGGCCACGCCTTTGACCTGGAAGTCATACAGGTGCAAGGGTTTCCGTATTACCGGCTTATCCCTTTATGGGGACAGATGGTGCACCGTGCAATAGACTATTCGATATTTTTTATTGTAATAATGATATTTCTGTTGGCAACCATTCGCTCGCCAAAGATCTCAAGAGAACGCTATTCGGTCATACTTATTGCCATGATGCTTGTAGGCTTCTGGCAGACGTTCTATATTGTATCCCGCACACCTGTGGATCGCTCTATGGTCGGCTACGGTGTGTTCGGAATTCTTGTGTTCTACCTGTCTATCCGTTACCGCCCGCTGCGCCTGCTTGACAAGATGCTCTCAAATATTGTTTCCGGAATGAATGAAGCGCTGTTTGTATACGGGCCGTTCGGCAGATGTATATGGGCAAACGAGACCGGTCTCAGGCTCCTTGATCTGAAAGAGGAGGATCTTGAAAATGTCTCAGACCGGCTGCAAAACATGTTCGGTCAGAGGAAATTCACCAACAAGGACTGGAGCGACAACCGTGTGGTCGGCTCCGGCGACGATGCGCGCTTTTATTATATGGAGAATCATTTTGTAAGCGAAGACAGCAAGCATCTTGCCGGCTCATACCTTTTAATACGCGACAATACCGAAGAACATCGCAAGATTCAGCGTGACATTTACAACTCTACTCATGACATTATGACGGGTCTATATACAAAGCAGTATATGTTCGAGTGCATCAGAAAAGTGCTCGACAGCGACAACGATACTGACTTTACAGCTATTTTTGTGGATGTAAAGAATTTCAAGATAGTCAACGATGTTTTCGGTTCTGAATTCGGTGACAAAGCCCTGCGTCAGCTTGCTGACTGGCTGCGCAGTATCATGGACGGAAAATGCGTCTACGGAAGGCTTGCCGGAGATACCTTCGGCGCTTTCATGCCCACCGAACAGTTCAACTCTATTCGCGAAAAAATTGAAAATGACCTGAACAGCTTTATTGTATCAGAGGGCAACGCCGAACACCATCTGCTTATTCATTTAGGCGTGTACGATATCAGCGAAAGGGATATTGACGTGTCCGTAATGTTTGACAGGGCGCATCTGGCTCTTTCAACACTGAAGGAAAGCTACAAGCTACACATTGCCGCCTATGACAATAAGCTGCGCGACAAGGTACTCTGGGATCAACGGATCACCGCAGAGCTTTCCGAGGCTATCGCAACAAGACAGATACGTCCGTATTTGCAGCCCATCACCGACCGTTCCGGCAAGGTCGTGGGCGCCGAGGCTCTGGCAAGATGGATACATCCAACCCATGGGTTCATGTCCCCTGCTATGTTTATTCCGATTTTGGAGAAAAACGGTCTGATCGTTGAGGTTGACAGGCATATATGGCGGTGCGCCTGCGAGATACTCTCCGACTGGAAAAAATGCAACAGCGACCTGTTTATCTCGGTAAATATTTCTCCTAAGGATTTTTATTATATCGACGTTGTCTCCGAAATGATGGAACTGGTAAAGGAATACGATCTTGAACCTGAGAAGCTGCGCATCGAGATAACCGAGACAGTTATGATGACCAACGTAAACGAAAAGTTCCGCATGCTTGATGTGCTGAGGAACGCGGGCTTCATAGTAGAAATGGACGACTTCGGCAGCGGATACTCCTCTCTGAATCTGCTGAAGGATATGCCTGTGGATGTGCTCAAACTCGACATGAAGTTCCTTTCATCCTCTGACAGCGAAGAATGCCGCGCACAGACGATCATACGCAATATAATCAGGCTCTCGGATGAACTGCATATCGTTTCGCTGACCGAGGGCATTGAAACAGTTCAGCAGTACGACCAGCTTTCTAAAATGGGCTGCATGCTCTTTCAGGGTTATTATTTTGCCAAACCTATGCCGCGTGAGGATTTTGAAAACTATACCGCAAATCATGACGGAAACCGTACCGCATGACTGTTTTCCGTTTTATTTACAGCAGAATGTCCGTGGACTGTTGCCGAAACGGTGACGGTCCTTTTCACTTTGGGCAAATACAATCTGCAAAACAGTATTCTTCCAAATTAAGCCATAATGACTTGTAAATTAATAAAAATAATTGTATAATACTATTATCAATTATTTACACTTATTATTCAGGAAGTGTCAGAATGGAAACTGTTACAAGAATCGAAAATGAAAACAGAAAAAGACATGTTCTCGTTGTAGATGACGAAATCATCAACCGGATGATACTTGGTAATATTCTGCAAAGTGAATTTGATGTATTCTACGCCTCTGACGGCGAAGAAGCATGGGCGTTCATACAGAGGGAATACGATCACCTGTCTATCATTCTTCTGGATCTGCTTATGCCAAAGATAGACGGCTTTGAGCTGCTCAAACGTCTGAACGGCAGCAAAAAATATAAGAGCATACCTGTCATCGTGCTGACCTCAGAGAAAGACGCAGAAATAAAATCACTGCAAATGGGGGCTGTGGATTTTATCCCCAAGCCATACGAAATGCCCGAGGTGATCTGTGCAAGAGTCAAGCGCTCAATCAAGCTTGCCGAAGAAAACTCTCTGCTTAATGCCGTTAAAAACGACAGTCTTACGAAGCTCTACAACAAGGAGTTTTTCTATCAGTATGCGCTCGATCAGGACCGTTTCCATGCCGATCAGGAAATGGATATGCTCGTGCTTAACGTCAACCGGTTCCACATCGTAAACGAACTGTACGGCCACAAAACAGGCGACGATCTGCTGCGAGGCATTGCTGAAAGCCTGCGTTTCTTCCTTAGAAAAAACAGCGGTCTGGCATGCAGATGCTATTCTGACACCTTCTACGTATACATCGCTCACCGCAGCGACTACGATACGCTCTTCCCGCGCTTTTTAGCCGAGGTGGAAAAGAATTCGGGTCTTAAAGACATTTCAATACGCATCGGCGTGTACGAGAACTGCGACAAGCAGCTTACTCTTGACCAGCGCATAGACCGCGCAGCCCGCGCCTGCAGCTCATGCCGCAAGACTTATAAATCTTCAATAGCCATGTTTGATAATGCTCAGATCGAAAAGGATCTTCTGGGTGAGAAGCTTATACACGAGTCAGAACGTGCACTCAGGGAAAAACAGTTTCAGGTGCATTACCAGCCGAAGTTCAACATCGAGGGCGAGGTGCCTGTGTTTTCCAGCGCAGAGGCTCTCATACGCTGGAACCACCCGGAATTCGGCAGGATAAGTCCCGGCGTATTTATTCCCCTGTTTGAGGAAAACGGACTTATTCAGAAGCTTGACAATTATGTATGGAACGAAGCGGCCAGACAGGTAAACCAGTGGAAGAAGGAGCTTGGTGTGCGGCTGCCTGTTTCGGTCAATGTGTCACGGGTCGATATGTTCGACCCAAAGCTTGAAGAAGAGCTTCTTGGCATAATAGAGAGAAATGAGCTGTCTCCTGATGAGCTGCTGCTGGAAATAACCGAGTCGGCTTATTCTGACAACAGCAGCGCACTTATCGAAATAGTCAACAAGCTGCGCAGCGACGGTTTCAGGATTGAGATGGACGACTTCGGCAGCGGCTATTCTTCACTGAATATGCTTTCATCCATGCCTATCGACATTCTCAAACTCGACATGGGATTCATCAGGAAAATGTGCGACAATGAAAAAAACAAGCAAATGGTCGAGATAATGATGGAAATTGCCAAAGTCCTTGACGTTCCTGTAATTGCCGAGGGCGTTGAGACCGCTGAGCAGTACGGTGCTCTGAAAGATATGGGCTGCAACGTAATACAGGGGTATTACTTCTCAAAACCGCTGCCCCCTGAGGAGCTTGAAGAAATGCTCCTGACAAGAACAGCGCCTGCTTCAAGGATAAATTTGTGATTCATCCGCAGCAAACACCGGAGAATCTGAAAGTATAAAAATATAGGAGAGATTATAATGATTACAATGGACGCACTTAAAGCTTTCGGCGCAAATACCGATGAGGGTCTGAAAAGATGTATGGGAAAAGAGAGCTTTTACCTCATGCTGGTCGGAAGCGCCCTGAACTGCGATCAGATAAATAAGCTTATCGACCAGATAAAGTCCGAAAACTACGGCGACGCCTTTGAGACCGCCCACGCGCTGAAGGGCATTTACGCTAACCTTTCGCTTACTCCCTTGTCTGAGATCGTTTCCCCCATTACGGAACACCTCAGGGCAAATGAAGTGATAGATTACATTCCGCTTACGGATGAGCTTCTTGCGCGAATGAAAAAGCTTATGGAGCTTGCCGGCATGTGAATACAGGCAGGCTGTGCATTTGTTGGGACGCTGTCCCAAACCCTGCCAAGGGGCTTCTCGGGTCTCGCCTGTCGGCTCGGTCGGTGCTTCTCAGTCGTTGACTGAGAGGTGTCCACCGGACACCCGCACCCCTTGGTACCCTCGGCAGAGACGCAGTCCCTGCACCCGTTTTTTTAACTTTTTTGAATAATATACACAATTAATAACATTAATAACAGAAAAACCTGACGGAAAGCTTTTAATATCAAGCTTTCTGTCAGGTTTTTTAATTATTGTGAAATCATGCGTCCTCAAAAGAGGTAAGCGTCTTCAGCCATTTGTTCGCATCGTCATTGAATATCTTTAGAGCCTTATCCCAGCCGGCATATTTCGGATCACCCTTATGGCTTGTCAGGATGCCTGTCCCGGAAAGGTACTTTCCGAGATAGGCACTTACCTTTTCTGCACCGAAGTAGTTCATGTGATCGCCCATGTCACGGGTATCCTTGTTCCAGTCGATCCCAAGCTCCCCTATAAGAAGATTCATGTCAATGTAATCCGCCCCAAGCTCTTCGGAGAGCTTGACCATGCGGTTGTGCTTTTTCATGTTCCAGTTCTTTGTGCTGGGGGTGCTCAGGAATACCAGTTTAGCACCGTTCTGACGGCAGGTATCCGCAATTATGTTTATGTAAGTCAGGTTTGTCAACGAGATATATGCCGAATCCTTGTTCTCATCCATGTAACCGTCAACATCGGCGGCGGCCGCCTCTTTATAGAGACGATATCCTTTCCTGTTCTCAATGTGAGTGTTGTTGACGGGTTTCGTAAGATCCTCAAATTTAAAGTTTTTCCAGCGGTCGTGATATTTTACTGCGGGAATAAATAAGTCGAGCGCATGCATCATGGTTTCTTCCGCAGGAAAGAATTTAAAAATGTTATTGGTTTCAATGACAACTATCTTCGGCTGCTGAGTTTTAAGAGCCGTGAAGAAGAATTCAATGGTATACCACAGTCTTTGTTTGCTTGAACTGCAGCAGTAAGCTGTGTAGCCGTAGTTTTCCCATATTCTCATAGGGTTGACAGAGGAATACACCTCGCTGTCGCCCAAAAAAAGCACGTCAATGGTGTTTTCCGGTTCGGCAAGAATACCGTTAGCCTGCACATCGTGCTTCCAGTCCTCTTCCCTGTTGTTCCGCGGAATAAGAATCATTGACGAAAGCATGATGAGCACCATCAGACCGGCAATGAATACCACTCCTTTAAGAGAGCCTTTCAAAAAGCCTTTCATTCATGTCCCCCCTTAAAAGTTAGCATACATCGGGTCCACCGGAATATAGCCGAAGCCGTAGGCACCGAAGATTATTATGAACATGATAAGAGCGTAGAAAACGCACCAGCGGATAACGATATTCCTTTTGGCGATCTGATCTCTTATGCAGACGCCCTTTTCGTTAAGAACACTTACAATAAACACTACCGCAAGAGTGAATGCAATTATAATAAAGTCCTGAACATCAACAGAGAGCTTTTTCAGAAGAACATTGTTAAGACCGGTGAACGAGAAATCCGATACCATTCTGCCGAAAAGCTCAAAGCCTCTGCCCATGCCGGGACTGCGGAAGAACAGTTCACCTATCACTACGAACAAAGAAGTTCTGACTATCCTGAAAACCTTGTATGCAAAGCAGTTCGGGTCGAGCCGAACCTTTTTGAAAAACTTGTTGGCAAGCGGCGTCACCATATTGCCCGTGAGTATCATCACAAAATGATAAAGACCAAAGAAAATGTAGTTCCAGTCCGAACCGTGCCACAAGCCGTTGCAGAACCATACGCAGAAAAGAGCTATACCGCCTGCCACAAGAGGACCATAGTGATTACCAAGCTTCTTGCGGGCGTTTGATGTAAGATTCTTCATTTTTTTGGTAGACGTAACCGGATAGAAAATGTAGTCCTTGAACCATGTGCCAAGGGTTATGTGCCAGCGCTTCCAGAATTCGGATATGGATATGGAAAAGAAAGGTCTCTGGAAGTTTTCCGGCATTTTTACACCGAATATCTCGGCAATACCCATTACGGCGTCCATAGAGCCGGAGAAATCCATATAGAGCTGCACAGTGTAGCATACAGCTCCAAGAAAAATAATGCCGCCGTGATAGTTGTTCGGGCTGTCAAAGATAGCCTTGACCATCGGGTTCAGACGGTCTGCGATCACGAGCTTTTTCATCATGCCGTACAGGATGCGCTGCAGACCGTAGGTCAGGTTCTTGTATCTGATCTGCTCTGCGTTCCAGAGCTGTTCGGCTGTCTGTGAATACCTGCATATAGGACCTTCTACTATCTGCGGAAAAAAACTCATAAAGAGGGCCAGTCTGAGAATGTTCTTATCCGCCTTTACAAGTCCGTGATAAACGTCAGTGATGTATGACACCGCCTGCAGCGTAAAGAACGATATTCCTAAAGGCATCAGAAGCTTGGGGATCTCCAGCTCTATAGGCACGTTCATCAGCCAGAGCAGCGAATTTACGTTTTGAGTGAAGAAACCGGAGTATTTAAGCACAAGCAGCAGACCAATGTGCAGCAGCACTGCCAAAAGCAGAACCTTTCTCTGCTTTTGTACGAACTGCTGCTTTAATTCTTTACGCTTTTCCTTTTCGGTTTTTGAAAGCGCAGCTTTCATTTTGATCTGTATCCTGTCAAGCCACTTTCCGAAGAGGAACACCGAAAGAACTGTGAGAAAAAGATAGATTATCAGCACACTGCTGACAAGCCAGAAAAATATAAGGCTCGCTGTCAGCAGTATATATTTTTTGGCTGCTTTGGGCACCGCCGCATAAACAATAAGACAAGGCGGCAAAAACAAAAAAAGAAATGTAAGCGAAAAGAAGGAGGTCATTGCGGAAGCGCTTCCGCCTAAGAACATTGAGGCAAGATCCATCTCAATATTCCTCTTCCAGACGCTCTATCATCTTCTTTATACGCTGTGCGGAGTTGAAGTTTTCGGGAACGATCTCTATAGCCGGTATGGTAACGCCGTATTCCTCTTCCAGCTCGGCAATAAGCGAGATTATGTCAAGGGATTCAAGAATGTGGCTGTCAATAAGAGTCTCGCAGGTCGCATAATCTACATCCGGCTTGATGTCCTCAAGTATTTCAATAAGTCTGTCCATAGTTTTTAATTCCTTTCTTTTTTAATCGTTTTAATGCCGTTATACTTTTTCATATTCCGGCATATTCAGCAGCTTTGTCTCAAACGGTTTTCTCAGACGGAAAAGCTCACCGTTCCCGCGCACTAAGTATATTGCAGGAAGATCACGGCTCAGAAGCAGGGATATACCCTCAGTCATGCAGTATGCACCTGCATTCTCAAAACGAAGAATGTCCCCTACCTTTATATCCGGCAAGGTGATCTGCTTTACAATAATATCATTCATAGAACACAGCGAACCGCAGACCGTCCACTGCACGTTCTCAACAGTTTCATCCTTGCCGACAACGGAAACAAACGGCTGTTTCATTGCCATGTACTGCCCGTAGTAGACAATATGGTGCATTCCGCCGTCCGTCAGGGCGTAGCTGTGCCCTTTGTTCTTTTTGATGTCCACAATATGGGTGTAATACTTGCCGCATGAGGCTGCGATGCTCCTGCCAAGCTCTAATATGATGCGCGGCTTATGGGGCAGTCCGTCAAGTATTTCCGAAAAACCCTTTAACAGAGCCGGTTCATCAAGCTTGTCGCCTGCAAAATACGATACCGGAAAGCCGGTGCCGTACTCAAGCTCACGGGCTTCAAATGAATACTCTTCCCTGAGCCTTCCGAGAAAGCCCGAAAGATATTCAAGCTCTCTTTGGTATTTTTTCAGAGAGGTTTTCTGAGTGCCGGAAAAATACTGGATGCCCATGACATTAAGCCTATTTGTGGAACGGCGTGAAACTATCATTTCCACATCGGACTCATCCATGCCAAACTGGCTGTCATTGGTAAGTCTGGGCAGGACCTCAAGCTCTCTGCCGTATTTTTCTGACAGAGAAAGCAGCAATTCATACTGGTTCAGGGATTCGATGGTGAAAATACCCTTAAAGCTGTCGTCCGCAACAAGAGCTTCAATGAACGACGGCGTCTTGTATATGCCGGAAATAACCATTTTACTGCTGTCAATACCGATAGCTTTACAGATCTCTGCCTCACCAGGAGAGCATATTTCAAAGCGCTCCACATCATTTTCGATCTCTTTTGAGATAAAGGGATTAGCCTTTACAGCATAGCACAGTTCTGTATACGGCGGCAGATTCTCCCTGAGATAAGATATCCTGTTCTTCAGCTCACCTATATCAAAAACGTAAAATGATGACTCACATTCCCTGTTGATCGTTTCTATGATATCAGCCATTTTTCCCGCCTCCGATCAGCTCGGCAGTCTTTTTTCTGTCAAGCTTTCCGTTTTTGGTGAGCACCATCTGATCTACTCTGCGCACAAAACCGGGAACCATAAAAGCAGGCATTGTACTGCGCATAACAGTTACAAGCTCGTTCTTTTCAATGGTACCCATATAGAAGCCTTTAAGCCTTTGCTTTGATTCATCGAAAATACACATACAGCGGTCGACCCCGTCTATCGCTGACATTGCGCGCTCGATCTCCTCTAACTCGATGCGGTGACCCATGTATTTTATCTGATTATCCGACCTGCCCCTGAACACCAGTTCACCGTTTTCGTTGTACTCGCCCAGATCTCCGGTAAGGTAGACCGGCTCGGGATAACACTTGTTCAGCGGGTTCTGGATAAAGCTTTCAGCGGTTTTCTGAGCTTCACGGTAATATCCTAAAGCGAGAGCCGTTCCTCTGACCACAACAGAACCCTTGACATTCTTTTCGGTTATCCTCTCGTTTTCAGCGCTGAGAAGGAAAACGTCTTCGTTCGGGAACGGTATGCCGATCGGGATTCCTGCGGAGTAGTCCCTGTCCTTTTCAAGAATATGATAGGTGCAGTTGCAGGTTATCTCGGTGGGACCGTAAAGGTTTACGAAAAGGGTATCAGGCAGGTGCTGCTGCCACTGACACAGATGCTTATAGGGCATGACCTCACCGCTGAACAGTATCTTTCTGACCGTCTCAGGAGTCCTGTAGTCAAGCCCGTGGAAGGTGCTTATCAGGCAAAGCGCAGACACCGCCCAGATCATAACCGTGATCCTGTTATCGCAGAGGTAATCTATCAGCTTTACCGGAGCCGAAAAATATTCTCTCGGAACAATGACAAGCTCTGCACCCACATACATGGCTGAGTAGATATCCTTGACCGAAACGTCAAAATCAAACGGAGCCTGATTTGCAAGAATATCATCCTGTGTGATGGAAAAAATCTGCGTGAAAAAGCTTATAAAGTCGATGACGCTCCTGTGGGATACGGCTATTCCCTTGGGGATTCCGGTAGAGCCGGATGTGAAGTTGATGTACAGAGGGTCGGTATCGATCATGCTGCTTCTGATCTCTGCAAGTGCGGCTTCGTTTATCTCAGAAGCGATGAGATCCTCAATGACAAATATTCCGGCTTCCGGAAAAAGCAAAGCTGCCTTTTCGTAAAGCTCTCTGGTAGTGATTATGCTTTTTGTATCAAGGACTGTTCTCATGGAACGCAGGCGCTCGTCAGGAAGCTCGGTGTTGAACATAGAGTAAAACGCGCCGGCATAAACCGTCCCGAAGAAGGCTACCAGAGCATTTATTCCCTTTTCCATGTAAACACCCACCGGAGAATGTGCGCTGATGCTGCCTGCAAGCGCTGATCCTGCCCTCTTGCTGAGTTCGGTAAGCTCAGCATAGGTCAGGAAAGACTCCCTCTCCCTGACGGCTGTCCTTCCGGGATTTTTTATGCAGCTGTTTTCAAGCATTGTCAGAACATTTATCGTAGCTTTCACCTTCATTCTGTTGTTTTTTACGGCAATACCGTCCTTACTTTTTAAAAAACAGTATCGCTGAACTGATTATATACGTCATCACAATAATTGTCAAGTACGGATATTTTCAGAGCGAAGAAATAAAACTTTCCGGGCAGTCTCATTGTAAAAAACTTTTCATCAACCCGCTTAGCTATTACAATTAAAAGTATAAAAACCGTTCAAAGTTTGGTGACAATTTATTAATAAATTAATTGACAATAGTTACAGAAAAGTTATATAATTGAAATGGCAGGTGAATCCTTTCAGACACTCATAACACTATCAAAAATGGGCATCTGAATGGATTCTGTTTCTGAACAACATTAAAAAGGAGACTTTGCGTAATGAAAAAGTTTTTTAAAAAAACACTTGCGATCGCACTTGTCGCTGCCGCTGTCGGCACCACAGGTATCATGCCCGGTATGACTGCAGATGCAGCTGCGGCTGCTACACAGATCTCCGCAGAGGTAGCAAACAGCAGTTTCTCCGTTGCTTTCAAGGAAGCCTATACAACATCCACGGTCTTTAAGGATCAGGTTGCTGATGACAAGTTCCAGAGCGTCACCATCAGCGCTATCGAAAAGTTCCGCCTTGCTGTTTACAACACAAAGACTTTCAAGACCACCGATAAGATCACTGTTTACCGCTCTAAAACAGAGAAAGGCTCTTATTCCGTTGCCAGAACAGTTACTCCTACAGCTTCAGACGTATGCTTCATCACACTGAAGCAGACTCCCGGTACGACAATGTACTATTCAGTTGAGGTAACAGACTCCAAAGGAACTGTTAAGTACGCTCAGCGCTATAAAGTAACCATGGCTGACGAAGAGATCGGCAACAACAAGTATACATACGAACTGAGAACCACCACGAAAGAGAATGACACAAGCTCTTACCAGACAAGAAAGCTGAATGTTTCCAAGGCCGACAACAAGCAGCCGGTAATCAAGCTCCTTGACACACAGCGTTTCTACTTTGACATAAAGAATGTTCCGGACGGATATTATCTGGATGTCGAGGCGGATTCTCTCAGCTTCAAAAATGAATACAAAGAGACCTATAAATACAGCCGCGTAAGATCATCAAACGGCGTCATCACTTTCAGCGATTATATTTACAAGGGCGATGCCAAGTCCTTTAAGTTCATGCTGCGCGATATCTCCGGCAATACAGTCATGTGCGCCCGCTACAAGTTTATCGGTGCAGAAGTTCCCACTACCATGAGAACTCATATCATCTACAGCTATGACGGCGGCGAAGAAAGGAACGTTTATCAGACCACTGACGAAACAAAGGTCGAAGGCGATACATCCCTCGTTACAAAGGACTTTACTAC
This sequence comes from Clostridia bacterium, assembly GCA_017454565.1. GTDB lineage: Bacteria > Bacillota > Clostridia > Oscillospirales > Acutalibacteraceae > UBA1213. The sequence goes on along the minus strand of JAFTCS010000186.1, from coordinate 1,155 downwards.
TTACTACAATTCTAAGCTCCATTCTGTATATGTCCCCGTTTATGTGTCCAAAGACGGCGGAATTTACAATGACTCTGAAACAGTCAAGTTCTATCTGAAAGAATCAGCTGCCAAAAGCTACGGCGAGCCTGTAAAGACTCTTACCCATGCCACAACATCGGATTATTACAGAACATACATCAAGCTGCCCAAAGCCGGCACCGATTACGACATCAAGGCCGAGCTTTATACCCAATCCGGAAAGGTACTTGCTCAGGAATTCACAAAGGTAAACGCTTCCATAACAAGCTCCGTGGGAATATACGAAGCTTATACCGAGATGAACGAGGAAGGCAAGCTCAATTCCAAAACAAAATCCATATTCCTCAACTCCGGCGACGTGCTCAACCCTGATCCGATCGAATTCCCGGTCTATTCTTCAACAGATACAAGGTACAACGGCTATAATATAACCGTAGGCGGTATGGGCGACCCGGCAGCTGTATACAGAATTTATGTAAGACAGAACGGCACTGAAAGACTCGCTTTTGAGCAGAGCAACATGACCTCCGCAGGAGTTCTTACTCTCAAGCAGCTTGGCGTCACTCCGAAAGCCGGCACAAGCGCAGATATCATTATCAGGTCATACAACGCAAGCGGTGCAAAGCTTAGTCAGTGGACAAGAACCATAAAGTTTGTTGAACCGAGGATGTTCAAACTGAACCTGAAGTTTACTAACGAATACAGCAACTACGTTTACGGCATTGAAAAGGAACTGACCACTGACGTAAAGGCAGGCAGCGACACAAAGAATATTACAGACCGTGTTGTCTATAACCGCACCTTCCTTACTCTTGAAGCTAAATACAACGAAACCTACAAGGGTACACCCGGAAATGTTATCGGCACGGTTTACATCCGCAAGGCCGGCGAAAAGACATCCACAAAGCTCTGCACACTGTCCGAGTGCATGCAGAAGGGGCTTTCCGGCAAGACCCTCCCCACTTTCTGCTCTCTGTGCAACTATTCTCTTACACCTGATGCCACCTACACATTAAGCGTAAAACTGTACAACAAGGACACAAAAACAACATTCTACACCACCGCCGTAACTTTCAAGTATCTTTCAACCGTAGGTTAAAAGCAGCATAGTTTCCGGCCGCACCGACTTCAATG
>JAFTCS010000185.1 GCA_017454565.1 Clostridia bacterium | reverse complement strand
AGCGTTTGTGGCGGTATTTTATCTGGGCGATCTCGTATGCCTTCACATACTGCTCTGCCATAGTGCTGTAATCGGCAGTAACCAGAGAATCGCGCACTATCTGCCGTATACGCTTGCGGTCGTTTTCGCTGAGCATGGAAAGTGTTTTGAGGTATTTTATGAATTCCGATTTCTTGCTGAAAATGAAGCCGTTGGTTCCATGGTGGATGATCTTGTTCACGATCTTCTCCTTGTCCTCTTTTACGAGAACAGGCAGACCACAGCCCATAGCCTCAAGGAAAGACATGGAAACAAGCCCGTCCTCTGATGAACAGACATAGATATCACACGCCGAGTATATATCCGGCATGATGGAGTTTGCCACCGAACCGGCAAAGATGACCATATCGGTGATATCCAGCTTTTTGCACAAACCTTTGAGATAATCCGTTTCAGTGCCGTCACCCACAAGCAAAAGCTGTATGTTGTCGGATTTTTTTAGGTGAGTCGCGAATGCCGAAAGCACGAATTCGAGATTTTTTTCAACGGTGAGCTTACCGGCGAATACGGCAACCGTAGCGTCCTGCGAAAGACCAAGCTTCTGGCGCGTTTTCCTGACAGAGGCTTCTGTGGAATTGTTATAGTCAAACTGGTCGGTGTCGGTGTTGGAACGAATGAGAAAGACTTTCTTCTTGCGTTCCGCCTTCTGGATGAAAATGGCCGCTCTGCTGCACGAAGATGTGAGGACTTCCGCGTTGTCGATCATATCCCTTAAATGCTGCTTTTCAAAAAAATTCTTGACATTCCAGAGCAGCTTTGAGCTGTCGGCGGCAAAACGGTCCATAAAGTAATCGTGTATCGTAAACACCACAGGGGAGTTTGTCTTGTCTGCAACAAGAAGCCCCATGTAGCCTATTTTTGTGTCGGTATGTATATGTACAACGTCCGGCTTGAAGCTGGAAATAAAAGAAATTATCTTTGGGTCGTTATAGTTTTTGCATTCATAGCCGTATTTGTTTTTGACAAGCTTTGCCGGGCAGCGGATGACTCCGTTTTTGTATACGGCTTCTTTAACATGCGGCGAGGAGGTCACGATCAGTACCTGGTGAGAAAGCTCCTCAAGCCCGTTTTTAAGCACTTCAACATAGCTTGAGATCCCACTCACATAGGGAGCAAGCACCTCGGTAAATATCAGAACATGCATAATATCACCAATTCTCAGTCATAGAATGAAAAATGTATAATAAGTAAATGTTATTATACCATGTTGTGCTTTCAAGCGAAAGACTTTTTTTGAAATTCCTGTTATTTTTATAATAAAACACTTTCAAAATCAAAAAAAATAGTATATAATGATAATACATTTGAAAAAGAAACGCAGATTTTAAGGTTTTCAAAGTCAACTGATAAGGGTGTATAGAGCTTTTCGCGGAAATATACCTGATGAAAGCCGGCGTAATACATTAAATTCGGAATAACGGAGGTGCAGAAATGGAAAACAAGTTTTCCGTATCACTTGCAAAAATAATCAAGGAGATCGGTCTGGAAGTCTCATATATGCCTGACGACCCCGAAACCATCAAGATCGTTACCAAGGACATAACCAGACCGGGGCTTGAACTGACAGGCTTTCTGGACTTTTTTGATAACACGCGAATTATGATCTTCGGCAATACCGAGAACAGCTATCTCAACAGATTCAGCACCGAGCAGAGGTATCATGTCATAGACAGACTTTTTTCGCTGCTGCCGCCTGCTATAATTGTCACCAGAAACATAATACCATACGGTGAGCTTATGAGTGCAGCCGAAAAGTATAAGATACCTGTTCTGAGAAGTCCGGAAACCACATCTGTCCTGTCGGCGTCACTTATTTCTATGCTGAATACAGAACTTGCCCCCAGAGTTACCCGCCACGGAGTTCTCGTTGAAGTATACGGCGAAGGACTTCTCATAGTGGGCGACAGCGGCGTGGGAAAAAGCGAGACCGCCATTGAGCTTGTAAAGAGAGGCCACCGTCTTATTGCCGACGACGCAGTTGAGATCAGACGTATCTCCAACAAACAGCTCATAGGCACATCACCTGCAAATATACGTCATTTTATCGAGCTGCGAGGCATAGGTATTATCAATGCCAGAAGGCTTTTCGGTATGGGCTCCGTAAAGCTCAGCGAAAAGATCGACATGGTTATAAATCTTGAACAGTGGGACAACAAAAAGGTCTACGACCGCATGGGCATGAGCAACGAAATGACCGAGATCCTCGGCAATCAGGTGCCGATCCTCACCATACCTGTCAAGCCCGGACGTAACCTTGCGGTAATAATCGAGGTCGCCGCCATGAATAACCGTCAGCGCAAGATGGGCTACAACGCTGCAAGAGAGCTGTTCCAGCTTCTTGGTCTGGAGCTTCCTGAGGAAGAAGAGGTAGACGTCAAGACTATTCCGTTCTGATGCACACGCAGAAGAGCTTCCGTTTATAAATAAAATACAGATACATACAAAGCTCCGGCGATGAGCCGGAGAACTGATAAAAGGAGTTAATATGATCGGAAAAGATTTTATTGATATTCTGAGCAAGGAAAATGTTGATATAAAGCTCGATGAAGAGATGAAGAGCCACACAAGCTTTCGTATAGGCGGCAAAGCGGATTGTCTTTGCAGTGACAGGGATATAAGCTCGCTGAGAAACGTCATTCTGCTGTGCAGGGAGAAGAACGTCCCGTATTTCATTCTGGGGCTTGGCTCCAACATTCTTGTTTCTGACAAGGGTATTGAAGGTCTGGTGATCAAGCTTGAAGGCGAGTTCAACGAAATAACTCTTGCAGAGAACAATGTTGTACACTGCGGCGCAGGTTCTACTCTTGCAAGGCTTTGTAATTTTGCAAGGAACATGTCCCTTGGCGGACTGGAATTTGCATGGGGAATACCCGGTTCAGTGGGCGGTGCGATATATATGAACGCAGGCGCCTATGACGGAGAGATAAAGGACACCGTTTTTTCTGTGGATTACATGGACAAAGACGGCAATATAAAGCGCTGTAAGGATGAGGAGCTTGATTTCTCCTACCGTCACAGCGCGTTTACCGATACGGAAAATATTATACTCAGGGCGTCTTTCAGGCTTGTTCCCAGATCGCAGGATCTAATAAACGAAAGAATGCAGGAACTGATGGACCGCAGAAAGACCAAGCAGCCGATAAATCATCCCAGTGCAGGCAGTGTGTTCAAGCGTCCCGAAAACGGCTATGCGGCGGCTCTTATTGAGGAGTGCGGGCTGAAAGGCTTTGAATACGGCGGAGCACAGGTCAGCCCCAAGCATGCCGGTTTCATAGTAAACGACAACGGCGCCAGCGCGCAGGATGTTCTCGGTCTTATCGACCACATAAAAAAGGAAGTAAAGGAAAAGAAAAACGTAGAGCTTTGCTGTGAGGTAAGGTTTATCGGCAGAGTGTAAAGCATGCCGTACCATAACTGACAGACAGGCTTTCAGGTGATTATTATGGAATTCATTATTATAACCGGTCTATCGGGCGCGGGAAAGTCGGTAGCGATGAAAAGCATGGAGGATATCGGATATTACTGTGTGGACAATATCCCACCCATGCTGCTTACGACATTCTATGATCTTTGCGAAAAATCCTCTGACGAGCGCATGAAGAAGATAGCCGTAGTGACCGATGTCAGGGCAGGAGACGCCTTTGATGATCTTTTTGAGGCTCTCGACAGTTTCAAGGCTGACAAGAAGAACTACAAGATACTCTTTCTTGACGCAAGGGATGATATTCTTCTCAGGCGTTTCAAAGAGACCCGCCGCAAGCATCCGCTGATGGAGGTTTGCAAAGGCTCCACTGAGAATGCCGTGGTGCTTGAACGCAGTCTCCTTATGCAGGTCAAGGCAAGGGCTGATTATGTTATAGATACATCACTGCTCTCAGGCTCGCAGCTCAGGGAGAGGATATCTGCTCTGTTTCTGGGCAACGCATCCCTCGGCATGACTGTTACCTGTCTGTCGTTCGGTTTCAAATACGGTATTCCGGCAGAAGCCGATTTAGTGTTTGACGTTCGCTGTCTGCCAAATCCTTTTTATATTCCTGAGCTGAAATACCATACCGGTCTTGAAGCCTGCGTTTATGACTATGTGATGAGCTTTGAGCAGTCCAAGGGCTTTGCAGAGAGAATGATCTCTCTTGTAGACTACACTCTTCCGCTCTATCTTTCAGAGGGCAAGAGCCAGCTTGTTATAGCTGTAGGCTGCACCGGCGGACAGCACCGTTCCGTGACCCTTACAAGGGTGCTTTACGAGCACATTCTTGAGTCCAGACAAAGAGCCATCGTGCACCACAGAGATGTTTCAAAGAATAAGCGGTGATGATTTATGTCTTTTTCAAAGGAAACCAAGGAATCCCTGTGCGCTGACAGTGATATCACCCACGAGCAGAAGACAGCGCTGATTTACGGCATGACTCTGTTTTCAAAAAGCTTCGGTCCGACAGGCATATCAATGGCAACAGAATCCAGGCCAGCCGCCATGACCTACTCCGAGGGTCTTGCATCGCTCACGGGCGCTATCGTTGATCTGACGGTTAAGCTGACAAGGCGGGGAGGAGAAAGCTGCCTTTATTATCTTTCGGTCCCTGATAAGCCTGACTGT
>JAFTCS010000016.1 GCA_017454565.1 Clostridia bacterium | reverse complement strand
GATTCTGCCATCTTATCGCCTAACAGCTCCTCAAGCTCCTTTGTATATACCGCATAGCCACCGTCCTTGACCGGTGCGGTCATCTTCCGTATGATTTCATGGTGCAGCTCACGGTTATATACGCTTATCTTAGCGGTAGCATCAGTGGGCAATCCGTTAAGAATTGCCCCGTGTGCCAAAAACATATCTGTCTGATCGCTCTGAGATGCTACCTCATAGTTTATGTCCGAGAACTTCCATGTCTTTGAGAACAGGTGTCCGGCGCGCATGATGCCGTCCTTGTATATGACATCAACCGGTATCGACTGCTGAACGGTCTTTGGTATCTTTCTTTTTTCCTTTTTTCTTCTTCTTTTTAGAAAGTTGAACATTTAGTACCTCCTTGTATGCGTTAAACATAATGTTTTCTGATTTGTACAGTCGCTGTCCGGCACATAGAAACTCGCTGCGTATAAATGCGATAATGAACTGTTCCAGTGTCATGCCGTTGTATTGAAAAAAGCCTGCCGCAGCGAACGGTGCAGCAAGCACAATACAAAGCCATGAAACAGTCTCCTTACCAACAACATCACGCAGACCGAAATATATGCCGACAGCTGCTCCTACCGCGAGCACCGAACAGGCAAACTGTCTGATGGACAGCCCGAAAAATATCGACTCGCGATAGCCTCGTATTTCTTTATTGACTTTTATCTCCATAGTAACCGAAGTAACCGAAAATTTTTTTTTGCTAAAAAACAAGCAAAAAACGACAAAACTATATAGTAACCAACTTTTTAATTTCAGTATGTTTTGTCGTTTTCGGTTATTTCCCTCCTTTCCGCGTTTTTATCTCTCCGGCGCACTCCTTTGCGGCTGCTTCGGCTGCATATCGGACGGTTTCCTGCCGTCTAAAGGCTTTATGAACCCTATCTTATCCGCTGCCGCAAATGTCTTGGGATCAAGCGGACGCTGCCACGCTTCGGCTGTCGGTGCCCACTTAAAGCCGTTCTGCTTGAGCATATTCCTCTGCTGCTCATTCGGCTTCTCGTTGAACAGAAGCTGCAAGCGGTTATTCGCAAGATTTGCAACCGCCTTGCCTCCCTCGAACTGCCAGCCCTTGAACAGCGTTTCCGGCTTCTGCTCTACCCTGTCGATATTGCTCTGGAGCCTGCGCATGGTCTCATAGTTCTGCTTGAAAAAGCTGCCGGGATACGGTGTTTCCTGTCCGTCCTTTACACGGCTATTAAGCTTTTCCGCCGTTTCATCATCTACACCCGGACAGCCGACTACTGTGCCATGCTCCTTGTAGTGATCGTTTACCTTCTGCATATACTCATTATTGCTTTTAACATGCGAAAGGTTTTCCTTCAGCATATCAACCGCCTTCGGATCTGTTGATTGTATTACATAGTTATAACTCATTGTGTTACCTCCTGAATTTTAGTTTGTCTTTTACAGTCCTAACATGGACCTTATTATGTTGTCTGCTCCCTTTATCAGTCCTACCAATACAAGCATATTGAAAATGACCTCACCAAGATACTTCCATACCATAGTAACGGTCGTTAAGCCGCTATCCGGTGCCGGCGCGCTTGCACCCGCGTATGCCGAGAATATGAGGCACGCAAGAATTACCACCGCACCCTCCAAGCATACGCCTATATATGACTTGATAAAGGATTTGCCGACCTGTGATGTGCCTTCACCTGCGAATGATGACAGCGGTATCGGCGCTAATGCCGTGTACATGTAGAGCTTGAAAAATCTGCCGTACACG
>JAFTCS010000184.1 GCA_017454565.1 Clostridia bacterium | reverse complement strand
TCTTGCTTGTCTCTTTTGCGCTGGACTTTGCGGCTCTCCCTTGCATTACACAAAGTAGTGCGGCGGTCGAGACGCTTCGCCCAGCACAAAATATTCTGCGCAATACGGCACTTCTCCAGTTTCCGAGGAAGTCTGTTTTAATGCAGCTGGTGAGGGGCTGCGGAATTATTACTACCGCACATTCCGCCCTGCTTTTCTCTGACGTTTGTTTTCATACATTCTTTCGTCTGCACGTTTGGCAGTATCCTCAACAGAGCTGTCGGCTTTTGGATCATATTCCGCCATGCCGACAGAAACATTGATGTGCTGCCAGTCGTTTTCAGCGGTTTCATTAATGGATTTGCTTTCCGCATCAAACTGTTCGAGCAGGGCCGCACGATTCAGGTAATCATCGTCATGCAGGACAGAAATAAACTCATCACCGCCCACTCTGAATACAGGACTGTGCTGGAATATACGGCATATCAGACGGGCTGCGGTTTTCAGATATTCGTCGCCTTTTTCGTGACCGAATTTATCGTTTATATATTTGAGGTTATCGCAGTCGAACATACATACAGCAAACTCTGTAACCTCACTGCGTTCCACACGTTCCTGAAGCATCCCGATATAATCGGTGTAGCCACCCTTATTCTGCACAGACGTCAGAGCATCTACATATACGCGGCGGCTAAGATCATCTGCGATACGCCTGTTTTCCTTGGCTTTCTTTTCTGCATTGATAAGCCTTCTCTGAACGATTATAAGCATCAGCATAGCTGCCATTACAGCTATAACAGCGATCACAATGAAAATATTGTCCCTGATGATATCAAGCAGTGTGGTCTTGCCTTGCTCTGAGAAATAGTGGGTAAGCGCATTATTGACATAGGAATCCGGGATGATGTTCGTTGTCTTTGCAAGAATGGAATAAAGCTCGGTGTCTCCTGTGTTTACCGCAAAGCAGAACGGTATATCCTTGCCCGTGTCAAACGAGGTGAGCCTGTACTTTTCACACAGCCTGCGTATACTGTTGTAGCGGTAGCTGCTTATCAGGAAGCAATCCGCCCTGCTGTCTGATACGGCTTTAAGGCAGTCCTCCACATCACTGCAGGATACTGTTTTCCAATTAGGATACAGGTCTTTCATAATTGACTCAAAATTGGTATCGCCCGATACGACAGCCACAGTCACCTGGTCTTTGTCTGTAAAATCCTTCTGTACAGAGGATCTTACCACTGTATAGAGTGCCGACCTTGTTATTGCAGGTGTCAGAACAAACCCGGTGTTCTCAGCGTCATAGTCGCTGAAATTTGCAGGGAACACACAGTCGATCTCGCCGCTGCTCATGGCGTTCATAGCGTCTGAAACAGTGGAATATGCAGAGGCTTCAAAATCTATATGACCGTTTGCAAAGCAATCGGATGCTTTTTCAAGGTAGTCTTTCAATGCGCCGTTCAGCTCACCGCTCTTTTCGTCCTTATCACAGTATGCTAAATAATTATCGAGATAACCCACACGGATAGCACTGTGTCCGGAGAGCCATCCCTTTTCTTTTGAGGTAAGGAACAAGTTTGCTCCGGTATCCTGTATATGCTCGTTATACAGTTCCAGACTGTAAAAGGGGTTTTCATCCTGTATCCTGCTCAGTGCGTTGTCAAGGTCGTTCAACAGATCGGGGCGTGACTTGTTCACCGCAAAGTAAATATCTGAAGAACCGATCTTGGCAACGGGAATGAGAGTTTCAACGCTGAGGTAATTGTCAAGCGTTATGTAAGCGGCCAACTCACCTTTTACAAGCATGTCCACAGAATCAGGCTCCGATTTTGTAAGCTCTGTAAGCTCGGCTTTTATTCCGCGGTGCTCCGCCCACTCGCGGAACAGTCCTGCCTGAACGCTCCCTTTGTTGACGCCGATCGTTTTGCCGTTGAAATAGGAAAAATCCTCATTGAAATCGTTTAACTGCCTTTCGGTGATATATAAATAATATGCTTCCGTTCCCATCGGATAGGAGGAAAACAGCATTTTTTCGGCACGTTCCTCTTTGTAGGAGACATCGCTGAGGATATCTATATCGCCGTTTTCAAGCATAGTCATAAGTTCCGGCCAGCTTGCTTCAACGTATTCGTATGTCCAGCCTGTGTAGGCGGCGATCTTGCGCTGATATTCGTAGGAATAGCCCGAGCGCCTGCCGGCAGAATCTTTGCGGTTATATGACGAATCAAACCAGCCCACACGCACGACCTTGCTTTGTGTACTGGTCTGTGCAGAAACAGACAGGGGAATCATTGCTGTCATGATCAGCAGACACAGCAAAACTGCAGATATCCGTTTTATATAAAATAACGCCGATACGGCTTTCTTTATTTTCATAATCACGGTTCCTTTCTGATAATTTATTGCACTTGTTATGCACAAAATATACCATTTATATTACACCACATTTTTCGTTTTATCGCAAGGGTTTTAGCTGTTTTGACCAAAAATATAGTGCGCAATTGATTCCCAAAAGATATTCAGAAAGAAAAGCACCACCGGAAAGATTGATCCGGCGGTGCTTTTGGTGTATCGGAAAAGACTGTTTTGCTCAATGCAAAAAGAAAAAGCCTGCCGGACGAACCGACAGGCTGATGATGTGCGATTACTCGGGCTTCTTGCCGAACATATTGAAACGGAAGAGCTTTGTCTCATCCTCGGGATTTGTGCATTCAAGGTGAGCGTTGGTGATCTTGCCGCCTTCGATCAGCTGTGTAAGGCCGATGAGCTGGCAAAGCTTGCTCTTGAGGTTAAGGCGGTCTCCCTCGTCAGTTACCAGGAAAACGTCACCCTCACAGGTATCGATCACAGCAAGGAATTCCTTCACGTCTACATCATGGAGCTCGACTACGTCTTTCATTTGTATAACCTCCTCAAAGTACATTCGTGCTGAATGTGTTCAAAGTATCTTGTAAGCTTTCCTGCTTACAAGAACAATTATAGCACATAATTGAGGAATGTCAATCCTTTTTCGGAAAATCCTGCTTTATATTTTATGGAACATGTCTAACAAAATGGGTTGAAATTTAGATGATATAACCAAGAAAAATAAAACAAATAACATATATGCTAATTTATTATTCTTCCGTCGGAAATTTTTATACAGCATTGTGCCATGGCGGCAACTCCTCTGTCGTGGGTAATTACAATAACGGTCGCTCCAAGTGAATTAAGGCTTTTAAGGATATCCATGATCTCGTTTCCGCATCTGCTGTCGAGGTTGCCGGTGGGTTCGTCAGCTAAAATGAGCTTTGGAGAGGCGGCAAGGGCACGGGCTATTGCCACTCTTTGCTGCTGTCCGCCGGAAAGCTCTGACGGACGGTGATATATACGCTGCTCAAGCCCGACCGTTTCCAGTGCGGTCAGCGCTATCCTGCGGCGGGCGGAACGTCCCAGCCCCCGGTAAATCAGCGGCAGCTCGACATTTTCTACGGCGCTCAGAGAGGGGATAAGGTCGAACCCCTGAAAGATAAAGCCTATGATGCTGTTTCTGATGTAAGAGAGCCTGCTTTCTTTCATTGAGGACACAGGGAAGCCGTCAAGGAAGTATTCACCCTCAGTCGGCCGGTCGAGACAGCCGAGAATGTTCATCAGGGTGGACTTACCCGAACCGGACTGACCGGTAATTGATAAGAACGCACCTTTTGGAATACTGAGGTCAATTCCGTCGAGAGCCTTTACTTCTCCGCCTCTGGTGCGGTACACCTTGCGTATTCCTGATAATTCGATCAACCCTGTCATATTAAAACCTCCATAAGAATTGTAAAAAGCATTGTTCATATTATCCCATGGAGTCCTGGTTTTTATTCACGTTTCAGGAAAGTGTCTGACGCGTTATTTTTCGGAATAATACGCGCAAATATTGTTCAGGCAGCATTCTGAGCATTTTGGTTTTCTTGCGTCGCATACAGCGCGCCCGTGCAGCACGAGCCGGTGACAGAAATCATTTGATTTTTCCGGGGGAAGAAGCTCTCTCAGCAGCTTTTCGATCTTCACAGCGTCCTTACTGTCGTGAAAGCCCAAACGCGAGGTTATCCTGATGCAATGCGTGTCTACCACAACTGCGGGTTTGCCGAAAATGTCACCTATTACAAGATTTGCGGTCTTTCTTCCTACACCCGGCAGACGTGTGAGCTGCTCAAGGGCGTCGGGCACCACACCGCCGTATTCATCACAGAGCATGGCACACATGTTCACAATGTCTCTGGCCTTGGTCTTGTAAAGCCCGCAGGTCCTTATCAGTTCTTCGACATCCGTTATGTCGGCACCGGCAAAGTCAGCGGCGGTTTTATACTTTTCAAATAGAGCCGGTGTGACCATGTT
>JAFTCS010000183.1 GCA_017454565.1 Clostridia bacterium | reverse complement strand
GGTCAAGGTCTTTTTATGGAAGTACCCGTGAGGAAACGGAGGGCAAGCTGATAGCTGCTGTCATGGGAAGTGCTGCGGTCACAAAAACGGAAATGACCGTCAGGGAGCTTTGTGATGAGTGGCTGTCAGTCAGCAGTCACAGGGTCAAGCTGTCAACGCTTGCAAACTATCGTATGAAAATTGAAAAGCACATAATACCGCAGTTTGGCGATATTATGTGCTGTGAAATCATGTCTAAAATGGCTTATTCTTTTATTCAGAGCAAGCTGTCTTCGGGTCTGTCGCCACGCTATGTTTCGGACATAATGGTTCTGCTGAAAACCGTATTCAAGTACGCACAAAGGGAGTACAACATTGCAAATCCTTTCGATACTATTATAATGCCGAAATGCTCCAAGCCTGCGGTACGTCTTCTGACCGACACCGAGCAGAGAAAGCTGCAGAAGTATCTGACCGAGCACAAAAACCCGATCTCCCTCGGCATAACTCTCGCCCTTGCAATGGGGCTGCGAGTGGGCGAGGTCTGCGGTCTGATGTGGTCGGATATCGACTTCAAAAAACGTATCCTGACCGTCAGCAGGACTGTTCAGCGTGTTGTAGTGCATAATGGTGACAGCAAGACAAAAGTCATAATTTCGCCGCCAAAAAGTCAGACCTCAGCCCGTGAGATACCTATCCCGTCGGGCGTTTTTTCCATGCTCAAAAATTTGCAGGGTGCTGATGAACACTACATTGTCAGCGGCAGCACAAAGCCCACCGAGCCGAGGACGATGCAGTATCACTTTGCCAGGATACTGAAAAACGTTAATTTGCCGTCAGTGAGATTCCACTCCCTGCGGCACTGCATGGCATCTTCTGCGATCGCTGCCGGGTTTGATGTAAAGACCCTTTCGGAGATCCTCGGTCACGCCCGGATAGAGCTGACGATGAATCTTTATGTGCATTCCAGTATGGACAGGAAGCGCAGGTGCATGGACAAGCTGAAGTGGGCGGTTTAACGTCAGGGGTCAGTCAGAGGTTGGTCGGAAGTGGTTGTAAAATGCTTGGTTTACGGGGGATCTCATGGAATTGTTCTAAAATAACTCATTTTGCGATAGAAAATCATTTCAATATGAGTATAATCTTACCTTCGCTAAAGTACGGCACCGCTTTTGATACCGTATGGAAGCAGAGAAAACTAACTGGTGAGGAATATGACTTATAAGATTGAACAGTGGGTGAGAAAGATCACCTCACCCATAGTGGTAGAATACAACCGTCAAGCACTGTACTTCGACAATGGCAAGGAGCTTGCCGAGCATGAATTTGATCACAGCGTGATCGTTGGCAATGTTATGGCGTATGATAAGTCCATTTATATAATGGTGCTCGATAACGACCGGGTGAATGATACAACGTGGTGCGGCGAGGAGCAGGTGGAGTTTTTCTGAATAGGAGATAGACATTTATGTATAAAAGCATAATCAAAAGGTATTTTGATATAATACTTGCAATTTTAATACTGATTCCTACTGCTCCGATTATGCTTATTGCTGCTATAGCAATTAAGCTGGATTCACCGGGAGAGGTCATTTTTAAGCAAGAAAGAATCGGACTTAATGGGAAAACATTTTGGATATATAAGTTCCGCACAATGTGTGTAGGGGCTGAAAAGATGGCTGGAGGCGTTTACGAGAGCCATAACGATGTTCGAGTCACCAAGATAGGCAACGTTCTCCGCAAGAGCTCAATCGACGAGCTCCCCCAGCTCATCAATATCCTGAAGGGTGAGATGTCCTTCATCGGACCTCGTCCACCCCTTACCTATCACCCTTGGAAGTATGAGGAATATACCAAGGCTCAGAAGCGTATGTTTGAGGTTCGTCCGGGTATTTCAGGCTGGGCTCAGATCAACGGCAGAAAGGCTGTTGAATGGCACAAGCGTATCAAGCTGAACGTGTGGTATGTGGATCACTGCTCTCTTGGACTTGATATTTACATTTTCTTTATGACGATATTCAAGATATTCACAAATGCAGATAACGAGAACACAGGTGCAACGGTCTCTGCTGATAAAGACGCTAAGAATTAGGGTGAGAATATGCCGCTGAAACTTATGTACATAACCAACCGCCCCGAGATAGCTCAGATCGCTGAGTATGCAGGTGTTGACCGTATTTTTGTGGATATGGAATACATCGGCAAGGACAAGCGTCAGGGCGGACTTGACACTGTGCAGTCACACCATACAGTTGAGGACGTGAAGACCGTCAAAAATGCTATTGTCAAGGCGGAGCTGCTGGTCAGATGTAATCCGATCCATGAAGCTTCTGCGGACTATTGCTCTTCCGAGGAAGAAATAGATCAGACGATAAAAGCAGGTGCAGACATAATCATGCTGCCCTATTTCAAGACAGCAGATGAAGTAAAAGCGTTTTTGAAGTATGTAGGCGGCAGAGCAAAAAACATGCTGCTTTTTGAAACACCCGAAGCTGTTGAAAATATTGACGAGATACTGTCCCTTGAGGGCATAGATGAAGTTTTTATCGGGCTCAATGATCTTAGTTTGGGATACGGCATGAAATTCATGTTTGAACTGCTCAGCAACGGCACAGTCGAGAAGATATGTCAGAAATTCAAGGAGTATGGACTACCTTACGGCTTTGGCGGAATAGCCTCCATCGGCAAGGGAATGCTGCCCTCCGAAAAAATAATAAAAGAGCATTACAGGCTGGGCTCCGGCTGTGTGATACTCTCACGGAGCTTCTGCAACGTGAATAATATCACGCATTTCGGTATCATCAGCTCAACCTTCGTTAACGGCGTAAATGAGATCAGGCAGTTCGAGAAAGAATGCAGCAGGTATGCGTCTTACTTTACTGATAATCAGGCTGAGGTCGCTGATATTGTGAGACAGGTGAGCGGAGGAAACTGATTTGATATTTTTCATTACTTTCCTCAGAGCTCTTGCGGCTTGTCTGATAACTAATGCACACTATACCGGAATATATCCCACAGATATGATAGCTAACGGTGGTCTTATCGGAGATGTGCTATTCTTTGCTGTCTCGGGGTATTGTCTTTACAATGTAAAATACGAACTGTCACCTAAAGGCTTTGGCAGCTGGTACGGTAAACGTATCTGGAGGGTTTATCCTCCTGCACTGATAATGACAGTGATATTTATGATATTGGGTTCATACAGCCTATCTGATCATAAAGCTTTTTGGTGGTATGTTTATCCCACATATTATCATTTTGTTGCTTCGATCATAGTTCTGTACATACCGTTTTTC
>JAFTCS010000182.1 GCA_017454565.1 Clostridia bacterium | reverse complement strand
TCACCGCAGATAACGGTATGACGTCCGAGATGCCAGATATCACCCGGCTTTGAAAAGCACGGTTTTTCAAGCTCAGCATCGACATCAAAATTATCCTCCTTTGCTTCGCCCTCTTGTGTCCTGGCAAGCAGCTCGTTTAATGCGTCCTCAGTAAACGCCGACATCTCAAGCTCAATATCGCCGCTATCCTTTATGTCCATGAGGATATCCGCAGACAGCTTCATATCAAGCTCCGAGAATTCCTGTATCTTATTATCCGCCATGAGGTCGGCATACTCGGATGCCTCGCTCTCATAATCCTGAAAATCTACCGGCACCTGTGCCGCCTTCAGTTCCTTTGCCGCAAGCAGTCTGCCGTGTCCCTTTACGACAAACCCGGAGCGGTTACTCACCACTATCGGATGCCGCCAGCCCTGACGCTTGATTATTTTTGCAAGCGCGGCTATCTGCTCCTTCGGATGCATGTTCGGGTTTCTCGGATTACCTACAAGCTCGTCCGTATCAACTATTCTGTCATGCGCACAGAATACCGCTATGCCATCTGCCGTTGCCTTTGGTTCAACGTGTTCGATCATTTTGCTTACCTCCAAATCTTGATTTTATATAGCACTCGTGAGAGCAGTACTTTCTATTTGCACTTTGGCTACTCGTAAATTTCCTGCCGCATCCGGCACAGACCGTTTCCGTGCCGAAGTTATGGCTGCTGAAATTATCATTCCACCAGTCCAAGCGGCATTTATCGGAGCAGAACCTTTTAGGTCTGCCCCGTTTTGGTTGTTCTATTGCTTTGCCGCAGTTAGGACATATACTTCCGTCTGCTATCATGTCATCATGATTAAGCTTTGCCGCATCCGCATACCCGGCAAGGTTATTATTCTTACAAAACTTACGAACCGTATCCCTGCTCACATCAAGCTTTGCAGCGATAACCTTATAGCCCATACCCTTGCGGCGCATATCAATTATTTTTATTTGCTCTGCTTCTGTCATAAAGTCAACTCCTAAACCCTAAAAAAGCATTAAAAACATCAAAAAAAACATTAAAAAACGTTATTTTTTTGATATTTCTTGTTTAAACAAAAAGAGTGCTCCAAATCCGCATTACAGCTTGATTTTCGGCACTTTTATATTATGTTTATATTCGATACTGTTAATCAAAATCCCACACGTTGGAAACGCAGCTGCTATCTATATTTTCAGATATTTTCCCTGTCGCCTTTTAGGTCCCCCTCGTTTAATTCTGCGAAAATTTACACGAAGGGGAGCGGCGGTTTCCGTAAATCCCATTTTTTAAGATTTATCGCCCCCATCCGACAGCGTTCTCCCATAAATCTGTCGAATATTTGCCGTTTCGGGATTACTACGATTAAACGTAACTATATGTCGGCAAACTGTCCTCACGCCCTGTCTTTTTATCGTGGCACGGTTTGCACAGGCTCTGCCAGTTACTTCTGTCCCAGAACAAGTCCTTGTTCCCACGGTGCGGCTTGAAATGATCCACCACGGTTGCCTGCGTGTATCTTCCCTGCCTCAAGCACTCCGTGCATAACGGATGCTCACGAAGGTATGCTCTGCTCGCCTTATGCCATGCGGAGGTGTATCCTCGTTTACTTGCAGGGCGTGTGTATTCGGGATGCAGCGCTTTATGGTTGTCACAATACTTCTGCCCGTATTCCACAAGCACACCGCAGCCGGGATGCTTGCACGGTATTTTCGGTCTGTACGGCATACCCTTTCCTCCCATGCAAAAAGGACGCTCCGCATTGGAACGCCCCTTAAAGTTCAATTGTTTATGTTCGATTAACCCCAATTCGCTTGAAGATGTCTATTGTTTTCCATACAATCCTTCAGGTAAAGATTGATCAGTGTCTGATACGGTATTCCGCTTGTCTGTGCTTCAGCTTTAAAATACTCAACTGCTTCTATATCAAGATTAATCGTAACCTGCTGCTTTTGCCTTTTTAAATACGGATTTTTAATTCCTTTTGAAAAATCATATTCCTGTCTCATATCTTTCACCTCACATAAATTCATAATACTGGTTAGTTTCTGTCTTGGTTGCTTTCCTTGCTGAAATGATCCTTATCACTGTTTCAGACTGCCGATAGCAATGACATA
>JAFTCS010000181.1 GCA_017454565.1 Clostridia bacterium | reverse complement strand
TTTCTTCCGATATTGCCGTAGCCCACAATGCCGATGGTCTGCCCTTCAAGCTCGTGGGTGGGTATCCCAAAATAGGAAAACAGCTTATAGTCTATCCACTCGCCGTTATCCACAGCGTCGGCATACTCTCTTATCTTGCTGTAGTGATTGAGTATCATAGCAAAGGTATGCTGAGCAACAGCCGCCGTAGAATAGGCAGGCACATTGCATACCACTGCTCCGTGAGCGCTTGCCGCCGCAAGGTCGACATTGTTGTATCCTGTGGCGAACAGCCCCACATATTTAAGGTTCTTGCAGGCCTCAAAGACCTCGTTCGTTATCAGGCACTTGTTGCAGATAACAGCATCCGCATCGCCTATCTTTTCTGCGACCCGGTCATTGGGGGTGAACCCGTAGACCTCACAGTCGCCAAGCGCTGTTATGCCGTCAAGCGAAACATCGTCTCTCGAAACGGTCTCCGAATCAAGGATAACTATCTTCATTCTTCGTCCTCAAAAGCGCCGTCCACAGCGTCCTCTTCGGGAGCGCCTGCTGCGGCTATTTCAAGTTTTTTCTGTTTTGCGGCCTTATAGGAGAAAACGATGCAGGCCGTCAGCAGGCAGACCTCTGCCGCAAAGAGGGTAGCTATGACTGCCGAATGTGTCCAGAACTGTGTTACCACAGTAAGGTCCACTGCCGCCAGCAGGCAAAGATAGCTTGGCTTGCGTCTTCTCATATACAAAACTGCGTAAAGTATCGTTGCCAGCACGCAGAAACCTATGTGCATACCCAGCGGCAGCGGCGCATAAACGTTCTGGAGCTTGGCTCCGTCATCGACAAATAAAGTCAGCAAAAGAATCATCTCCGTCAAAAATCCAGACCCAAAGGTCATTATCTAAACTATTATAACACACTTCTTTTAAAATGTAAAGCCCCCAGCAGGTGCGTGCACGCAATCAATTTTTGAGATTTATATGCTTAATTTTGCCGCTTTGCGGCAAAATTGATAGGCGGAAAAAGGGTATTCTCTCCGCCTTACGGCGGAGGAACACCACATTTTCCGCAGAAATAATACTTCTATTTTGAAAATTGGTTTCCGTGCACGCACCTGGGTTCGACTTGAAATTACATGGAAAGTGTGGTATAATAGGGGTGTCCCGGAAGGACGATGCGGTCTGAAGCTCGGTTTTCAGGCTGTCTGAAAGACCCGGGAGGTTATAAAGGAGTACTAAAATGAACGAACCCATTTGGCGCAGCATTATCGATGACGGCCGCAGCGACGACCACCAGGATGCTGGTAAAGAACAGGAAGAGACTAAGGCCGAGCCGGACGTTGAGGAGCAGCAGCGCAGGATCGCCGAGAAGCTTGCCCGCAAGCGTGCCGCAAGACTGGAGGCCGAACGCAAAAGAATAAGAAAGAACCGGATCATCGCCGCTTGTTCTCTGGCAGGCGTTATCCTTATGGCTGTGGTCGTTGTCAAGGCAGCAAAAAGCTCCCCGGAGGAGCCGCAGACAGCGTCCTCTGCTGTGAGCGCAGAAGCACAGACAAAGGACCCCGGCAAAAAAGCAGACAGCAGCTCTGCAGCAGGAAAGACCGACCCTGTGCCGGAGCACAAGGTAGAGCAGACAAACGGTATGACCTTTGTTGACGATATCCTGATAGTCAACAAGACCTATTCCCTGCCCAGGGACTATGCGCCCGGTGTCAGCGAGGTGGCGGTCAACGCTTTCAACAGGATGTCGGAAGCGGCTGCCAACGACGGCGTATCACTATGGATAAATTCCGGCTACCGCTCCTATGAGGAGCAGGAAGAGCTTTATAACGGCTATGCCTGGGAGAGAGGCGCCGAGGAGGCAGACCTTGTGTCTTCAAGGCCCGGCCACTCCGAGCACCAGACAGGCCTTGCCTTCGATGTGAACGACACGTCCTTTGGTTTTGAGGGCACGGAGGCTTCGGACTGGCTCAAAGAGCATTGCTGTGAATACGGCTTTATAATCCGTTTCCCCGAGGGGAAGGAAGCGTCCACAGGCTATGAGTATGAGCCCTGGCATATAAGATACCTGGGCAAAAAGATAGCCACCGAGGTGACCGAGAGCGGCCTTTCGCTGGAAGAATATCTGGGGATAACATCGGAGTATCCCGACGAGAGCGCCGGCGAGGACAGCAGCGAAACACACGCATAAAAAACAGCCCGGAGGGAGCAAGCGTTCTCCTTCCGGGCTTTGTTGTTTTTAGTAAGGGCTTATGCTTCCCCGTTATCCCACATGGACTTTGTGCCCTTCATATAGGACTTTATCGCAGTAATATCGCTTGTTGAAACAGTGCCGTCCTCGTCTCTGTCGGCATTGGCGCAGGTGAGGGCATAGCCTGAAAGCACAGCTGTTTTCTTCAAGTGCTTCTTTATTGCGGTTATGTCTGCTGTATCCACTCTGCCGTCGAGGTTTGCATCGCCCAGTGTGTAAAGGTCAAGGTCGGGCTTCTCGGTGAAATTACAGTTCTCGACAGTCACTGTCTGGGTCTTTGTGCCGAAATTGCGGGCACTTAATGTCAGCGTATATTCGCCGTCCTCTGCAAGGTAAAGCCCAAAATGTTTGCCGAAGGTCTTTGACACGGTGCCGTCCTCAGAGGTCAGGACTGCGGTTATATGAAGGTCGAAATTGCCAAGTCTCGTATCCGAAAAGTTCAGCCCTACATCATATCTGTCAAGGGCAACGAACCTGAGGTCATGCTCATTGGCATAGTCTTCTATTTCTTCGCCCTTGTAGCCGTAAATGGTAAGGTCGTCCATTCCCTCTCCGAGTTCTTCGGTGTCGATATCACAACCCCAAGGGACGTAGAGCGTCTGAAGACTGCTGCACCCCACAAAAGCATGGCCTTCAATTTTAGAGATATTGTCTCCGTAATCCACGCCGGTCAGATCATAGCAGCCCTGAAAAGCACAGTAACCGATCACTGTTACTGTATCAGGAACAGTGACTGTCTTCACAGTATTTGCCGCAGTTATCAGCCTTACCGGCTCGCCGCTGTTTTCATCTCTCTCATAGATCACATTGTCCAGAGACATATATTTTTTATTTTCGGTATCCACTGTCAGCGTCTCAAGACCAGTTGCATCAATAAACTCCGGATCAATAGACTCAACATTCTTGGGAACATTGATGCTTTTTAAGTTATCGCACCTCGAAAAAGCATGATACCCGATAGCTTTAAGTGAGTCGGGAAGCTTTATGCTCTCGACCGAGCACCCAGAAAAAGCATACTCTCCGATGTAGCTTGCACCCTCACGAAAGATAACTGTCTTGATCGTACGGACATCTGAAAAAGCTCCGTTCTTTATGCCGATAACGGGGCGGCCTTCATATCTGGACGGGATGACGACATTTTCCATGTCGCCGGTATAGCCCGAGACCACATAAGCGGTGTCGCCCACATTTTCAAAAACAAGACAGCTGATATCATCCTCGACAACTATTGGGATGATAGGCAGCTCGCTGTCGCCCGATACAGACGGCACAGAGAGCACTCCTGTGAACAGTGAAAGCGCCAGAACAGCGCTGATTATTCTTTTTCCTTTCATATCTAACCTCCCGAAAGTATCCGTTCTTTCCTTTTAAATCGTATTATAGCATATTATACCCCATTTTACAAGGGCTTTTTGAGAAAACATGCCCCAAAAGATCAACAGTTTTTTTCATCATAATTTAAACAGATTGTAATCACAGAGAAACCAAAGTTATTGATTTGTTATTGACAAGCGTTTTTCACTGTGCTATAATGCAGGCAGAAAGACAGAAAATAACAGCTGGTTAAACAATTAGACAACATAAACGGAAGGAGTTTTTAAAATGAAAAGACTTATAGCTGTAATA
>JAFTCS010000180.1 GCA_017454565.1 Clostridia bacterium | reverse complement strand
TTCGTTAAGAGTGTTTCGCTCTCTGCGGAGAGCGACGAGGGGCGCTGCCCCTCGACCCTGCAAGCCTTTGAAAAGGCTTGAGCGAAACTTTTGTGTTGACGATTTTGGCAATTTTTTCTAATTTTTTCGTGCGGTTGCCCTGAACCATAGCAACCTCAGTATTGACCAAAAAGCCGAAATATGCTATACTTTAGGTCTGAACAATGCGATTGCCAGCTATTTTATAAAGATCAGGGGAAAGAAAGATGGATATATTCAAAACAAGAAGAATAGTTGTGAAGGTCGGTACCTCCACACTGACCTACGAAAACGGCAAGGTGAACCTCAGAAGACTCGAAATGCTCTGTAAGGTACTCAGCGACCTGCATAACAGCGGTAAACAGATAATCCTCGTAAGCTCCGGCGCCATAGGCGTGGGCATGGGCAAGCTCAAACTAAAGGAAAGACCCAGAGAGACCCGCTACAAGCAGGCTCTTGCCGCTGTGGGACAATGTGAGCTGATGTTCCTCTACGATAAATTCTTCGGTGAGTACAACAATTCAGTCGCACAGGTGCTGCTGACTAAAAATGTCGTGGTCAACGACCATTCACGCCAGAACGTAATGAACACCTTTGAAAGTCTGCTCGAAATGGACATTATTCCCATCGTGAACGAAAACGATACCGTAGCCATTGATGAGATCGTCGGAGCAAACTTCGGAGACAACGATAATCTTTCGGCTATCGTCGCCGATCTCGTAGGAGCCGATCTGCTGGTCATCCTCACCGACATTGACGGACTTTACGATTCCGACCCAAGAAAGAATCCCAACGCCGTTAAGATACCGGTCGTCACCCACATTGACGACAATATCAGGACAATGGCGGGCGGCTCCGGTTCAAACAGAGGAACGGGCGGCATGGCGACCAAGATAACCGCAGCAGCCGCAGCCACTCAGGCAGGAATAAACTGCTGCGTTATGACAGGCAAAGACCCGGCTAACCTTTACCGCCTTATAAAAGGTGAACAGATGGGCACTATGTTTGTTGCACAGGAAGGCAGAATTTGAAATAACAGACTTCCGAGGAAGTCTGATAAGGAGGAATTTCAGCATGAGAATAATTGACGAAATGGGTAAAAAAGCCAAGGCTGCTTCACGGCAGCTTGCTACAGCAGGAGAGCTTAAAAATACCGCACTGAAAGCTATTGCGGAGGCTCTGCTGTCAAACATGGACAGAATTATTGAAGCCAACACCATTGATCTTGAAAACGGAAAGGCAAACGGACTCACTCCCTCTCTGCTCGACAGACTTAAACTGGATGAAGCCCGCGTAAAGGGTGTGGCTGAGGGTGTGCTTGAGGTCGCTGCACTGCCTGACCCCATCGGAACGGTTATTTCAGGCAGCACAAGACCCAACGGAATGGAGATCACAAAGATCCGCGTTCCGCTGGGCGTTATCGGCATCATATTTGAGGCTCGCCCCAATGTTACGGTAGACGCCGCTGTACTTTGCCTTAAAAGCGGCAATGCCGTCATCCTCAGAGGAGGCAAGGAGGCAATAAACTCCAACAAGTGCCTTACCGCCATCATGCAGGATGCGATAGAGAGCGCAGGTCTTGACAGGAACTGTGTGCAGCTCATTGAGGACACCACAAGACGTTCCTCAGTGGAGCTTATGGAGCTTACGGAGTATCTTGACGTGCTTATCCCGAGAGGCGGCAAGGGGCTTATCCGCGCAGTTGTGGAGAACGCCAAGGTGCCTGTTATCGAGACCGGCGCCGGCAACTGCCATGTGTATGTAGATGAAAGCGCTGATATCGACATGGCTGCAAATATAATCTATAACGCCAAGACCTCACGTCCTTCGGTATGCAACGCGATAGAAACGATCCTTGTACATGAGAAGATCGCCGAAAAAGCTCTGCCGGCTATAAAAGCCCGCCTTGACGAGAAAAACGTGGAGCTGCGCGGATGTGAAAAGACCGCTGCTATTCTCGGAAGCTGCGTTGTTCCCGCTGACGAAAGCGACTGGGAGACCGAATACGGCGACTACATACTGGCTGTAAAGGTCGTTTCTTCTATCGAAGAGGCCATAGATCACATTGCTAAGTACTCCACCGGACACAGCGAGTGCATTGTTACATCAAACTATAAAAATGCGAAGCTCTTTACATCCGCAGTGGATTCCGCCGCTGTTTACGTCAATGTTTCCACACGCTTCACAGACGGCGGTATGTTTGGTCTCGGCGCTGAGATCGGCATTTCCACGCAGAAGCTTCATGCAAGAGGTCCTATGGGACTGAATGAGCTGACATCAATGAAATTCGTTATCGAGGGTGACGGTCAGGTCAGATAAGCAGGTACATCAGCGCCATAAGCAGCGCGTTGTCTGTCTTTTCGTCCATCAGAAGAAGAATCAGACCAAGTATAAGGGTCTTTTCCTTGTCTCTGAAAAGCACCTCAAAAATGCCGCCTGACGGATGCCCCGAAAGCTTATCCGTCACAGGCGGTTCACTTTTTCGGTCATGGCGTTCTGAGACGTTGAGTACGGTTTCCCGGTCGGGATGTCTTTTTTCAGCGGACTGCCCGTGAGAAGTGTCAGGCTGCTGCTCCGGCTGCTGAGAATCTTCCGGACGCGCCTGAGTCCGTGGAGGACCGGAATTATCCGCATTTACACGTACACCGTCGCCTGATGCAATACGGACGGCATTTGCCCTGCGCTGCATCTCCTGGGTGCGCCTGAGAGCCTCCTCCTGCATCTTTCGCATCTCATTCTCGGTCACTTCATCACCGCCTTCTCAAAAAAGCTCGAAGCCCATTCCCTTGAGTACGGGAAGCAGCTTCATTATACCTAAAAGCCTTATGGCGCTGTCCAGACGCCTTGAGCGCTCCTCGTGGAGAAAGGGTCTCAGGGCGCGCAGGAGCCTTGTGCTGTCGTCCTCACGGTTGACGGAACCAAGCACAGGAGCCAGCTTCATCATCATGCCCAGCATGTCGGGGTCGGACGACGGCTCAGATACAGGCGGAGGCTTGGGCATGCTCTGCTGCGGCTGAGGGATGCTTTCCGGGCTGCCCTGTGAACGCGAGAACATGCCGGCAAGCTCCTTTATCTGCTCCATTGCGGAGGGGTCGCTGAGCAGCTCGCCTATCTTTCTGGAGATATCCTCCATATACTACTTTTCTCCCATAAGTTTTTTGAGCAGCGCCTGCGCCTGAGGAGTTTTCATTATCTCCTCGGTTTTGCGCCTGTCAGCAAGGATGCTCTCCACCTTTTTGCGCTCCTCGTCTGAAAGACTCTCGAAAAGCTTGTCAACATTCTTTTTATCCATACACTCACCACCTCTACATGAATATGTAAGCAAGGAGGCAATTATGAAAATTCTGGTTTTTTCTGATTCCCACGGCAACGAAAAGCCTATGATGCTCGCACTGCGCAAGCACAAGGATGCTGAGCTTATCGTATTCTGCGGCGACGGCCACCACGATTTTGAGGATCTGCAGCGCACCTTCCCAAAAAAGACTTATCTGGCAGTAAGGGGCAACTGTGACTGGAACTGTCAGAAACCCATGCTGCTCACCTACACCGTTGCCGGAAAGAAGCTTATGGTTTCTCACGGTCACGCGCAGTATGTCAAGGAGGGGCTTAGCCGCCTTATTGCTCTGGGACACAAGGAACAGGCGGATATACTGCTGTTCGGGCACACTCACAGCCAGCTCACCACTGCTGACAGCCGTATGCTGATAATGAACCCCGGCTCCATCGGATTCGGCGGTCAATACGGAATAATCGAGATAGACGAGCCAAGCGGCAGGATCACCGCCATTGAATATCCTGATAACGAGTTCGGCCCTGTTATCATTTCACCAGCGTGACTCTGGACCCCTGTTCGCGGGGGTGCGGGTGTCCGGTGGGCACCTCTGCAAAGCAGAAGCACCGACCGAGCCGACAGGCGAGACCAGAGTCCCTGCACCTCCGAAAACGCTGTTTATCCTTTTCAGAGTTTCACGGATCCAGGTAATAATAAAAAACCGGCTGACCTTCTCATTAACAGAGGAAGTCAGCCGGTTTATTGTTAAACGAACCTCACTGTTGAGGTATCGTGCTCTCTCAGATATGTAGACTCCAGATCGGCAAGATGCAGCTTGACCGCAAGCGGGAATTTTTCGTAAGCCTGACTGAGGGCAAATGAACCGCCCTTGACCGCTTCATCAAAGCCGCCCATGTGCCAGCGAATAGCCACTGCCTCGGGAAGCTTCAGACGCATGAAACGCTCAATGAAAAACACGGATTTTTCGCCGTGACCGTACGGAAAACCATCCTCTACTGCGTAGTAGGGGCGCTTTTCCCATTGGCCGGTCTCATCGTTCTTCACGTTCCGCCATGACTTTTTGTAAAACTGTATCTTGCAGACATCATGGAGCAGTCCACAGATAGCGAAGCTCTCGGGGTTGTCTATACCTTCCTCAAAATAGCGCTCCGACAGAGTTTTATACACACTTACGCTGTGCATTGCAAGGCCGCCCTCACATGCACAGTGAAATTTTGTGCTTGCCGGCGCCCTGAAAAAGTCCGTACCTTTAAGCCATTCCAGCAGCTCGGCGCTGCCCTTTCTTGTTATGTTTTCGTTATAGATGCTTATAAACTCATCCATTGTTTCCATGGCTTGCCTCCTTATTTCAGGTCATCGCTGTAGTGTGCCCTCTCTCCTCCGATGAATTTCGGCCTTGTTCTGGCGGCGGTCAGGTTGGCTTCGCCTATTTTTTTAACAGAAAGCATCATGGGCACTGCAACCTCTTTAAGGTGCATGCCAATGAGCACTCCGCCCACATCCATGCCGGCATCCGCTCTGATGTGCTCCAATGCCACCGGGTCCTCCAGGGTATTGTATGTGATTGTAGCAAACGAACCTCCCGCCTTTGGCTGTGGAACTGCGTTCACTTCCTCACGACCCTGCTTTTCCGCAGCTTTTCTTTCTGTTATTATAGCGCGGTTAAGGTGTTCACAGCACTGTGCGGCAAGAAATATCCCCCTATTTTTCAGTTCGGGATAAATACCGTCAAACACAGCCTGCGCTATATCCATACTCGACGCCGTACCGTAATACGACCCAACCACGGTACTTGATGAGCAGCCCACCACGAAGATATCCCCGCTTTTGAGCTTTGCCCTCTCTATAGTCTCAAGAACGGCTGCTCTTGCCTGTTCCTTTATTTCCTCATACATACATATCCTCCTTGAACTTCTGTTGTTTCACCATGAACCGGTATAAACATGATTTTATTAATATAAAGAAAGGCACCTCTTGCGAGATGCCTTGAATGGGTGAAGCTATGATTATTATTACTCGGCAGTCTCGTCAGAGGGAGTTTCCTCTGCGGGAGCCTCCTCATTGAGAAGAGCCTTCATTGAAAGGCTGATGCGCTTTGCATCAAAGTCGATAGCTGTGATCTTTACATTGACCTTCTGACCAACGGAAAGAACATCCTGAGGCTTCTCGACTCTCTCGTTGGAGATCTGTGAAACATGGATAAGTCCGTCAATGCCGGGAATAATTCTTGCAAATGCGCCGAAGGGTGTAAGCCCAACGATCTCAACCTCGCACTCGGTGCCGACAGGATACTGATTCTTGAGGATCTCCCAAGGATTGTCCTCTGTTCTTCTGTAGCCAAGAGAGATCTTGCCCTTTTCAGGGTCAAGAGCCTTAATGAACACCTCAACGGTGTCGCCTACGTTTACAACCTCTGAGGGATGCTTGATCCTGTTCCAGGAAAGCTCAGAGATATGTACCATACCGTCAATACCGCCGATATCCACAAATGCGCCGTAGGATGTAAGTGACTTGACTGTACCTGTGTACTTCTTGCCTACCTCAGCCTCTGCCCAGAAAGCATCTGCCTTAGCCTTGCGCTCATCGTTGAGCACACTGCGGATGGAACCGACAGCGCGCTTTCTCTGTCTTGTGGTCTCGATAATACGGAAAGATACTTCCTTCTTCAGCAGACCCTCAAGGCTGTC
>JAFTCS010000179.1 GCA_017454565.1 Clostridia bacterium | reverse complement strand
GTGCCCTTTGAGCTGCTCCAACACATCACAGCAAGGATCACTGCCGAAGTAGAGAACGTCAACCGCGTCCTCTTCGACCTTACTCCCAAGCCCTCTGCTACAATTGAATGGGAATAACATCCATTAGACTTCCTCGGAAACTTCACACCTTTAAACATTAAACGACCCTGTATGGTGTAAGCAAAAGCTTCACTTTACAGGGTCGTTCGTTATGAATCGTAGAAATGCTGTCCGTCATCCGTTACGAGACGTTCTGTTTTCGGATATTTGAATATCTCCGGCTTTCCGGCATTGGCTGTGAGATAATCCGCAAATCTTTCCGCGTACCATTTTGCCATAGCAAGGTTGTGCATCTGGTAATTTCCGCAGTTCTTTTCCGTAGCTCCGGGAACGGTCTGAGAATTCTTTACCGACTGAAAGCTTCTGAGTATCAGATCATATATCTCTTCCGGACTACGGCCGCCTTTAAGAATAAGATAAAAACCTGTCAGGCATCCCATCGGTCCCCAGTAGATGATCTCATTCTGCCAGACGGGATCATTGCGCATGAAAGTTGCGATAATATGCTCAAGTGAATGCATCGCCGCAGCATCAATTGCAGGCTCTTTGTTTGGTCTTGTAAGCCTGATGTCATAAGTTGTGACCATGCTGTCACCGACAATATCTGTACGGCTGATAAAAATGCCGGGAACGATAAGCCTGTGGTCTACGGTAAAACTTGGTATAAGATCCATGTCAATATCTCCTTTTGTAATTATATATCTGATGCCGCCAAGTGACTATTGGATTATACCATTATCACAGCCGAAAGTCAATCTTGTATGAAATATTATGCAGGGTGGAGTGTGGAGTTGTTAATTGGAGAAAGAGGTACCGCAGAAACTTCAACCGAGTCAACAGGCGAGACCGGTGCCACAACATTAAATACACTTATTATGTCGGAGCGCTGTAAACACAGAAATCAAAGGTATATCTTTCCGAACCCTTCCATTTTTTACACTCCGAAAAACTCAGGCATATCGGCGCTCTCGATCTTCCTGATAAAGCAGGAGCCGAGCTTGTCAAGAAAAACAAAGTTTATCCCCTTGCCTGTGCTCTTCTTGTCGCCCCGTGTGGCTGATATTATATCTGCAAGCGGCAGCTCACTTCCGGTGGGCAGACCGTATTTTTCAAGAAGAGCTTCAAGCCTTTGAGCGGTACCCGGCTCGGTTATGCCATGTGATTCACTTATCCTTGTGAGAATGGCCGCACCGGCTGCAACGGCCTCGCCGTGTGTAAGACCCTCATATCCGTGAAGCTTTTCAAGCGCGTGACCAAGGGTATGCCCGAAATTGAGTATCGCTCTCTCACCTGTGTCGCGTTCGTCGTGCTCAACGACATCTCTTTTTATAGATACACATTCGCTTATTACATCGTCAATGATATCACGGGCGTTTTCGCGCTCAAGACGTTCAAAAAGAGGCAGACTCCTGATACAGCCGTACTTCACTACCTCGCCCAGACCATCACGGAAGAATTTTTCGGGAAGAGTGGTGAGGGTATCCGGGTCGATGATTACAAGACGCGGCTGCCAGAATGCTCCCACCAGATTTTTGCCTGTGGGCAGATCAACCGCTGTTTTTCCTCCGACAGATGAATCGACCTGAGCAAGAAGGCTCGTGGGTATCTGCACAAAGTCGATCCCGCGCAGATAGGTAGCCGCTGCAAAGCCCGCCATATCGCCGGTGACTCCGCCGCCGAGAGCAACTATAATGTCTGTCCTTGTGAGGTTGTTATCAAAAAGGTGCGAATAGATCTTCTCAACGGTAGAAAGCCGCTTGCTGGCTTCTCCGGCTTCAAAAACAAACAATGACGTATCAAAGCCGGACTTTTCAAGTGAAGAAATAACTCCCTGTGCGTAGATGGGCGCAACATTGGTATCGCTGACAACGGCAGCCCTTATAGCTTTGGTAAGAGGTCTTATAAGCTCGCCGGCCCTTTCGATGATACCGTGGCCGATAAGTATATCATAGCTTCTTCCTGTAGAAACATGAATCGTTTTCATTCTCCGAGGGCCTCCTTTATGAGTTTAGCGCGGTGAAGAATTGTCGCAAGCTCCTGTCTGTCCCCTTTTTTTATGCCCGACTGTATCAGCGTCAGATTATCAATGAGCGTCTGAATCTCAGCAACAAGAGGCTCCTTGTTTTCAATGAAAAGCTCCGACCATAGTTCGGCATTTATGCTGGCAACTCTTGATACATCACGGTAGCTGCCGGCGGAAAAACCGTTGTGGTTCGGACACTGCGGGCTGAACACATAGGCGCATGCAAGCACATGGGGAAGCTGCGACGTAAAGGCTATCATCCTGTCATGCTCCTCCGGGGTGGTGAAGATAACTTTTCCGAAGCCGATCTTCCTTGTAAGGTTCGCAAGTGTATCAACGGCGCTTTCAGGGGCGTTCCCGGGAATGATAATGGAGCTTGCGCCCAGGAAAAGATCAGCCTCGGACACATCAAAGCCGTTTTTCTCCTTGCCTGCCATAGGATGAAAGCCCACAAAGTTAAAACCGTACTCCTCGGCTATAGCGCAGAGTCTTGGACATATCTCAGACTTTATGCCGCAGGTATCAGTTACGATGCAGCTTTTATTAATTAAAGAAGCATTCTCCCGGACAAAGCTCACCGCAGCATCCGGATAGGTGCCGAGAATGAGCATGTCGGCAGTTTTTAGATCCTCAACGCTTCCGGCAGCGTCGATCGCACCGCATGCAAGGGCTTTTTCAATGGGGGCACTGCTCCTGTTTATTCCAATAACGGTATGGTCGGTGTATTTTTTCAGAGCCTTGGCTATCGAACCGCCGATAATGCCAAGACCGGCTATAACAATTTTCAATTTGTACGCGCTTTTTGCGCTTTCTCCCCTTTCGGTACTATTTGCCCTAACATTATATCATACCGGAATGTTCATTTGCAAGGACAGAAAGATCAAATCTCCGGCAAAATAATCCGTAAATGGTTTATATATAGGAACATATATGAGCAGCTGAAAATTTTTTGAAAAAATTTTTATCAGGTGCACGAAAAGGATATATCGGAAACGTATTATAAGTGAAAGGAGGTTTTCCGGTGAAACTTTTTACATTCATGAATAACAAAAAGGAGACACTGCCCGATCGCTCTGAGCTGATCGAGAGCATTATCCGGAAATATGCAGATATGATCTACCGTATTGCATATCAGAACACCGGCAGCTTTGCCGATGCCGACGACATACTTCAGGAGGTGAGCATTGCTCTGATAACCAAGGACGCCCCTCTTGAGGATGAAACATACCTTAAAAGCTGGCTCATAAGGGTGACAATAAATAAATGCAGGGATCTGCACCGTCACCTGAAAGTCATTGAGACAGAACCGCTCGAAGAGCACGAGGATATTCCCACAAAGGAAAAAAGAGACATTATGGAAGAGGTACAGCAGCTGCCCGAAATCTACCGCACGATAATTTACCTGTATTATTATGAGAATTACACTCTGCAGGAAATTGCCGACACAATGCAGAAAAGCATCAACACCGTCAGTTCAGGCCTGCAGCGGGCAAGAAAACAGCTTAAAACCATACTTACAGAGGAGGGTTATTCTTATGGCTGAAAAGAACAGTTATACAGAAGCACTTGATAGAATAAAGGCACCGGAGGAATCCGTGAACAGGGCGGTAAATGCTGCTCTTGAAGCAGAACAAAAAAGGGGAAAGTCACACGGAAAAGCCAAAACAAAGTCGGCTCTGCTGAAGATAACGGCCGCGGCTGCGGCATTTGCCGCAGTCACAGGTGCGGTGACTGCGGCAGTCATGGTTTCACGCAGCAATAAAAGGAACAGCGGCTCAGGACAGATCGCAGCTCCGAATTCGTTTTCGCTGTCGGTTAATGCAGCAGAGCTTAATAAATCCAGCGTGAACATCGGCAAAATAGTCTGCGGACAAAGCATGATGGCATGCAAAGGAAAGACTCCCGACGCTAACACCGATATCTCCGCAGATGACGATACAGACAATACTGTAGTTGAAAATTTCACCATGTCGCCTGAACTAAGCTTTGCTGTGAACTGCCGCGGAAATAACATAAAATATATCAACTATCAGATAGAGGGCGCCGCTTTCTGCCCCATGGAGCTTGACCCTGTTGAAGAGCTTTCGACCGATATCGGTTATCTGAACGACTACAACCGCTACAACAGAATACTTGAAATGACTTTCAACAAGCCCTACGACGAGCTGATAAAAGAAGTGGATCACGGCCCTGACAGCCCGGAAACTCCGGCTTTTGTATATGCGGTTCAGCCTCATGTCTACAGCTCACTGACACTGAGATATGATGACCAGCCGCTTATCCATAATATGACTGACGATGAACTTTTCGAGCAGTACAGCATTGACGGCCCTCCCTCACTGGACATCATTACAAAGGGCGTTTATTCGTGGGATCCCGAGCTTTCCGGAGTTTCAAAGGAGCTTTCGGATCACATTATAGGCAAGACCTTTTCTCAGCTTGACGAGTTTGACAGTGCTTCTCCCGAAACCGAGGATGGCAAGCTCAAGAAGGCTTTCATCACCGAACAGATAGAAAATATTAAGATCACTATTACCGTGACCTACGAGGACGGCGACACCGACACCTGTATAATGCAGCTCTCACCCGGCAAGCAAAGCGAGGATACCTTTGAGATGGACGTCAACGCAAAGCTCATAATGGTCAAGGAAGAGAGCAGCAATACAGAAAGTGATCCCGGTCAGTCCGGTCAAGCCGTAAGCTCCCCTGAACCTGCGGCGAATAATAAAAAGGTCGACTGAGCAATGATATGCAGCAGGGCAACCGCACGAAAACAATTGTAAATTTTGTTTATTTGCTCCAAAAGTTAACCGTCCTGCCTCTCGGCAGGGAGCAGTTTTATCCGTGCTGTCAGTAGGGGACGCCCTCTTGTGCAGGGCGTCCCCTCTGTCAAAACAGTCCACTGGACTGTTTTGACATTCACC
>JAFTCS010000015.1 GCA_017454565.1 Clostridia bacterium | reverse complement strand
CGATGATAGAGTTGTTTGTAGCATTTATATCCGAAAACAGCTTATAAAGATGCTCGTCAATATAAATCATCATCATACCAGGATCACGATCATATCCAAACATTCGGCTGTGCTGCCACATAGTATCTGCCTGTGGCTTTTTGCTTGACCGTGTGTAGTAGATAGTCTGCAATCCAGGGAATGTAACACCTCTGCCGAGGGTGTTTCCTCCGATGACAATGTTGCTCCCCTGAGCATAAGCAGAGCTGTCAACATCGTTTTTGCCGTTCATAATGAAGATATTGATTTCATCATTTGCAACAAGGCTTTCAGCTTTGCTGACCACAATATCAATAGGCTGTTTATCAGCTTTCTGCGGAGAAAGGTCGGCGTAGTGCCTTTCGACTTCTGCCTTAAATTCGGCATTATTAGCTTTGCACCAATCAATGATTTTCTTTACTTCTTTTGCAAAGCTCTGATGTGCAGCCACTCTTACACTTGGGTGTATAAGACCGTTGCAGACCTTGCCGCCCGATGCAAGCACCTGTGCAGAAACTGTAATGTGACGAATAACCGCTTCTTTCGTATCTTCCTTTATTGTTTCAAGGAATGTTATACAGTCGGGTTTCTGTGAGGAAGGGAAAAAGAAATCGCCGCCCAGATAGGCACTTCCAGGCTGAAAATAGTATGTGAAATATGGGTGCCAGCCTGATGCCAATGTTTGAAGCAGGATAGCCTGCGGTGTGCCAGTTACTTGCAGATACAAACTGCTCGTTGCTCCATTTTTGATAGAGTCAAGATACTTGTTAATTGATGATTGCTGTTTGCCCTTGCGGTTGATAAAGGTGTTTAGAGAAGCAGCGTCCGCTTCATCATCAATGATGAATAACGGATTACCTTTCATAAATCCTGTTGTGTTGAATATATTAGCCCACTTTCTCAAAATTCGTGAGTTCTTTTTCAGTATGACAACAGCAGGCTGTATAAGGCTGTTTTCAATAAATATGCCTGAGTCATCTTCTCCGCAAATGCAAAAACCGTCTAAATCCGCTTTTACTCGGTCTAAGGTCTGCTCCTGAAGCACGACATTATCCGTAGTAAGTATCAGAAATGCAGGAAATCCTAAATCTGCGGCTTTACATAATATTCCAAACATCTGACCTGTCTTGCCGGACTGAACATTGCCAAAGAGAAGTCCGATCTCGTGACTTGTAAAAGAGAATGTATTGATATAGTTTCTTCCAATATCCTCTGCGGTCTTTGAGATCGACTCTGCCAGCTTTTCGTTGCCCCTCGCTATTATTTTATTCAAGTAGTTTTTAAGATACTGCATATATTACTCCTCGTCATTAGAAGATATAAATTCAACAATCCAAACGTCAAGCTCGTTTCCGTCCTCGTCAACAGCTCTTTTGTTGGTCTTGGTGAAAGTTAAGCTGTCGCAGCCGTAGGCTTCGAGCATTTCCTTTGTTATCATTCCCGTCCTGTCTGTATCTTTCTGCGTATCGGGAACAGGGGTAACTAAGCCTGATGCCGCAATTCTTCCTTTAAGCCAATATCCTAAAATATGCTCACTTCCAACAGCATTTAACTGTTTGTTGTTATCGCTTGTGGTATGAGCCTTGAACATAAAGCCGTCATCGGTCACAATAAAGAAAGGCTCGTTTCTGTTCGGGTAGCCAGGAAGTTTATAAACACTGCTCGGAACAGTTATCTGAAATTCATACCAGTTTCTTGATTTAGGTCTTTTCGGATTTCTCGTATCAAGAGAATAGCAGACATTGATATTTGATTGAGTATAGTGCTTTGAGTCATCCATAAACCTTTCTGCAAATGCAGGAACTTTCAGCGGCAGAGTGAATGTAAGCTCTGTCTTATGGTTGCGGTAAAGCTCAATATCATTTTTCGGAAGTTCCTCAACAGTATCTATGCCAGTAAGTGAAACATTCTGCTCACGGATAAGCGACATATCGCTTACATCTGCAATGTTGATAGAGCAGATAGGAGCTTTCACACGCTCAACTATATCTGCAAATTCCTGTGTTTCGGCACTGTCTTCTGTAAGAGAGCAAAGTTCATACTGCCTGCGGTTGTTGGCTTCAAGTTTGAGAACACCTAAATTAGCAGAACCGATAACAGCAGAGAATGGCTTGTTATCCTTATAGAAACAGT
>JAFTCS010000178.1 GCA_017454565.1 Clostridia bacterium | reverse complement strand
CTTGTTGTCTTAGCATTCATTTTTTTGACCCAATCGAGCAGCTGCGGCCTGGCTTCGGGGATATCATCGCAGTAAATGCTCATAACTTCGATCACCTCTGCTCCAGATGCGTACTTCTTGATATCTTCAGTGCTGTCAGAAAAGCCCGAGCTTCCCTGCGTGGCAATAAGATATATCGTCTTGCCGCTTAGATCGGAGCTTTCAAGGAACGTAGCGACCGGCGGAGGAACAGTTCCCCACCAGAGCGGATAGATAAGTATAATACTGTCATAGCCCGAAACATCTATAGGCTCGATATCAGGACGTGCGTCTGAGGATAATTCTTTTGATGCCTGCATGACCGTATCATTGTAACCGGAAGGGTATTTCTTTCCTTTTAAGACAACTGCACGCTTATCGCAACCCGTTATATCTTCGATCATATCCGCAAGCAGCTGATCGTTGCCCATAAGCTCGCCGTCCGCCAGCAGCAGGGAAGCTCCCGAGACTGCGTCAACGTTTGCTTCAAAATCAGTGTTGCCGACTCTTGTGAAATATACTACAAGCGGTTTGCTGCCTTTCCACACTGCCTTTTCTCCTGTGACGGCGGAGGTATAGTTTATCTCAACAGTCCTGAAATGCCGGTTTATATATGGGACCCCGAACAGCCCTATGCTCATTCCCGCAAGTCCTGCGAGCACCATGAGCACTGCGGCCTTTTTCTTCTTTTTAGTCCGCTGATAGTGTTTGAGGCATCCGTGAACAGCAGCGAGCCCCAGCATTGCTGAAGCAAGATATCTGTGCAGGTCGCTGCTGCCGAGTGCTCTGAACCACGGGAACAGAGTCCTTGAAACACCCATGCTGCTAAGCATCATCATAACGCAGCAGCCCATCAGCAGACAGGTGACAATAACCGACAATTTCTGTGTGCCCCCCGGACATCTGAGCTTGCCTGTAAGCAGTGCCTTTATCCATTTTCTCTTTATCACAAGATGTATCACAAGGCACACAAAAAAGACTACGCCGGTGATCTCGTGTATCAGATTTCCGGTAAAAACGTAGAGCATCTGTGTGAGCATTGCCGCAAACATCAGGATATCAGAAACTATGCCGATCTTTTTTGTCAATGGCTTCATAAGGTCACCTCCTGAGTTTTCTGCTAGTATTCTTCGATCATTTTGCCCTGTCCCTCTTGCAGGCATAATGGATACTTTCAAATTTACGTTATTATAGCATCCTTTGATAACAATGTCAATGATTGCCTTTGAAATATAATACTGTTGTGTGTTCTCAATGTGCGCTTGAAAACTGTTGGTTTTTAAGACTTCTTGTGTTAAAATAATGATTTCTCATTTTCTGCAAGGCAAAGCTGTATAAGAAATAACTAAGGATACGTCTATAATATATCCAAAAAATCAGAATAAGCCAACACTTTTTGGAATGAAATCCCAAAATAAATGATTATGTGCTAGAGTATATTACCTCAATCGCCGTTCAACCCGAAACTGAACGGCGGTGCTTTGTATCTATATTTGGTTTTTTAAGTGCCTATATACGCTGACCTTCGGAATTCGTTTTCACATACAAGCAGCCACAAATAAACGCACCGAGCAAAGTGTCCGATGCGTTATGTTTTATCATTGTTTCAGATATACCACAGTGGCAGTGCCACAAGGTTATCCCTCAGATACAGCTTCCTATCGATCAGACAGATGATAGCTCCCAACCCCCGCTTCTTGTCGGGAATGCCGTCAAGCACATCGAACTCCGATGCCATTATCGCCTTGGGCATAGTTGACATCTTGATCTCAACAGGGTGCAGCATTTCGCCCTCTTGGATTATCAGGTCGATCTCACCGTCAACCTCCTCGGTCACACCGTCGGTAGTACGCTTTTTCTTATCTCTACCGTTGTAATAGAACACATCAAAGTCATAATCGAGACCCTCGTTGGTGTAAGATTTCAGGATCTCGTTTATAACAAAGGTCTCAAACATAGCTCCGGCCATAGCGCCGCTTTTCAGCGTGTCGGGAGTGAGCCAGCGGGTAAGATAGCTGCATAGACCCGTATCGCGGAAATACAGCTTGGGCGATTTGATCGCGCGTTTCAGCACGCTTGCGGTGTAGGGCTTTAAGAGATAGACCACTCCGCTCTTTTCAAGTATTGAGATCCATTCTTTTATAGTCACCTCGGACACACCGACTTGTTCGGCGATGCTTGCATAGTTGATGATCTGTCCCGTCCTCGCAGCAACAGTAGTCATGAACTTCACAAAGGTCAGATGATTGCTCGCCTTGATGAGCTTGTTGACATCGCGCTCGAGATAGGTCTTGACATAAGACTGATAATAGTCTATCCATTCACGCTCTGGATTGGCGTAAAGCTCGGGAAAGCTCCCGCGGTGGATTGTCGTCCAGAGATCGCTCTCATATTTTTTTAGTTTATTCTCACGGGCGACGATGTATTCAAGTGAGGGAACAAAATGCTGATTGAAGTCAACATCATTGATCTCACGCAGCGACAGACCGTCAAGCTCAACGACAGAAATGCGTCCTGCAAGCGATTCGCTGATGCCCTCCATAAGCTGCAGCTTTTGCGAGCCGGTCAGATAGAAATTTCCATAATCCTCAGTGTTGTCAAGCGCTATTTTCAGCTTGTTGAATATAGAAGGACACTTCTGCACTTCGTCGATCATAAGGGGCGAGGGATTGTTCAGCAGAAACAGCCCGATGTCCTCTGAAGCCTGGGCCAGCAGCAGATCATCATCGAATGTCACCTGATTGACATTTCCAAACAGATGTCTGAACAGTGTTGACTTTCCCACCTGACGTGATCCTGTAAGCAGTATCGCCTTGCTGTTTTTCGCCCTGTTCTCGACCACAGGAGCAATGTGACGTTTTATCGAATACATAGTAAACCTCCTCTCTTTTTGGCAAATCCAAAGTACAACTTTATTTTAGCACAAGAAAAAAGATTTGTCAAGAAAATGTGCGGCAAATCAAAAGTGCAACTTTATATTTGCCGCCTTGATTATTATAGTATGAACTAATGGCTTTATTCAACTCAATGACTTTTTAAATAATAGATGTTTAAAGCATAAGGATTATTTTTGCGACAATGAAATCATTAAATCCAATTATGAATTTTTGGTGAAAGTGGTTGACTTTTACTCTTTTTAGAGATCTGGCACCTGTGTTGGCTCTTTTTTTATGTGTAAAAAATCTTAATGAGGTACTTCTATATAATGCTTTTAAAAAAAACGAATTATTATAAACTTGGGAATCCTATTATGATGAGAAACAGTGCTTTGGCGGCTAGATCGGTCAGGCAAGCGCAACCCGTAAGAGAATGAGAAAACTTGCAGGAGAGCTTTACTGACAGATCTCTACCTTCTCAACTTCCTCGAACTCCTCCGCTTCCTCTGCCTTTATCGCCACGCTGCCCAGGTGGGCGTCAAGCAGCTGCTGGAGCATACGGTCTCGGTCAAAAAGCAGGCGGTCAAGCTGGTCGAGCTGCTTTTCAAGCAGGGATATGGAGCGCTCATAGGCGTTTTTGCGCTCTTCATATATCGTGAGGCGCTTCTCAAAGTCCTCGCTTTTGCTCTCGAGCTGGATCAGCAGGTCATCGATCTGGCGGTTGCGGTCTTTGAGCATCTGTTTGAGCGCAGCTACATCGTCAGAGGTATAGTCGTCACCGTACACATCGATAAGAGCCTCATAGATCGGCGCTATCGACTGATAGTGGAAGTTCTTGTCCTCGGAACCTTCCGCAAAAATGTCATACATTGTCCTCGGGGACACGTATCCGCCGTGGTCAGAAACGATGTCCTGTATCTTGGTTATCGTGATCCCGTGCTGGTTTTTGATCTCCTTGATCGTTTTGATCCTTTGTCTAAGTGTTCTTTCCATAAACTTCCTTTCAAAAAGTTTGCAGGAAACTTGCAAACATTTTTCATTGAAAAATTCCCAGCGTTCCTGTATAATTATTCATGCAGTGTTTTGACAGCGGCAGAGAAGTATTAGTATTCATACCGATAAAGTCGAGTATAATTCTAACATATTTGATATGCTTTGTCAACAATAAAATAACCGCCCTTTTTTGCGGTGAAAAATGAATAATCATATTGGGGAGAGATCAAATTGGAAATGTTGATGATCGAAGAAAAGGAAGAACTGCTTGCGGCAAGGATCGCAGACAAGCTGAAAAGAGACGGTTTGAGTGTCATAGCTGAGGGCGCCGTACTTAAAGTGCAGGACTACATATTCGTGCTCAAAAGCTCGAACGAACAGCCTAACCACTGCGGAGTGCGGTATGAGCTGCCGGCAGGCTACGGCGAGGAAACACTTTACAGCTACATCAAGATGACAGTCTCGACGCCGCTTGAGAGAAAGATCGAGGATATGACGGTGGACACGATACTGTCTCTGGGAATATCCCGGGCGCTCAAAGGGTATCTCTACCTGGCTGATTCGATAGTTATGTGTGTTTCTCACCCGGACAGGCTTTATTGTCTTAGCAAGGATGTTTATCCGGAGATAGCCCAGAAGCATGGCGTTGAGATGTCCTGCATCGAGCGAAGCATCCGCCATGCCATAGGCAAGGCTTATTCGGAAAACCCCGATCCCATGCGGGAGATGTTCAGGTGCCCGATTCAGAGGCCAAAGTG
>JAFTCS010000177.1 GCA_017454565.1 Clostridia bacterium | reverse complement strand
GACTGTTTTTGAATTCATCCCCCTGCCCGGCTGGAAGATAGAGTGTTTCGCTCTCTGCAGAGAGCGAGCAGGGACTCTGTCCCTGCACCCTGCAAGCCGTTGAAAAGGCTTGAGCGAAAGTTTTGTGTCGTCGGATTTGAAAGAATTTCTGTGCGCGAGGGTGTAGTTTCGCCTTGTACTCAGAGCGTAACGTAGTGGAGCGACCCCCGCGAATCGTCCTGTGCGGTCACGCACCGCAGGCTCTGCGCTGGGGGTTATTTTATCAGATGTTTTTTCTTGTTTCTGTATGCTATGAATACGCCCAGAGCAGCAAGAATTGCGGCTGAACCCGCCGCTACAAGCATGACGGGAAGTATGTTCTTATTCTTTGGCTGCTCCTTCTGCTCGGTGTAGCTGTAGATAACATAAACGGGCAGTTCTGTGAATACTCCCTGAGTATTGGCTGTCACGGCTTCAAGCACCAGACCGTCAGCAGTTATTTCGCCGGTGGTGTAGGGGTCGCCTTCCTTGCCGTATATAGTATCATATTTCAGCACTCCGCCGTTCTTGCGGATGTGGATGACATTTACCTCGCAGCTGCCTTCCGGTCTGTCGGAACCAGAACGCTTCACATAATAGTAGTTTACCGTAATGTCCTCTTTGCCCGCTGTTCCGGCTGCGTTTGAGGGAAACTCCGCAAGATCAACCACCATGTCGTCAACCGAACGGATAACCGCAGTGTAGTCGTCACCCTCGCGCAGATTCATTTTAACGCTGCGGGCAACCTCTTTTGGGTCGCCGCCTATAAGCTCGTCCGGCTTTTCAAGATAGTTCACGGTAAGCTCTATAACACTGCCCGGAAATTTCTTGTAGTAGTAGCACACAGTCTGAGGCTCTTTGGTAAAGTTACCGCTGAGCTTTCCCTCTGTCCTCTCAAAATCATACTCAATATCAAGGGCATGGAGCTGCGAGGTGGTGTAGCTGCTGCCAGCAGTGCCCCTGAAGGTCTTTGAGGTAATAAGGCTGCCGTCGGAGCTGTCTCTGTATTCGGCTCTGACAACGCAGCTTTCGGAGCTGAGCGCAAGCCTGTCAAAGCTTTCCTTGTCTACAAGCATAACGGCTGCACAGGGCGGTACCGTCACCTTGCCGTCGGTTATTTCTCCCAGTGAGTTAAGGCCTGCTTCGGTCTTGTTTATGATCACCGTCCACTCGGCAGGGAGAGTCTTTCCATCAGGCGGAGTCAGAGTGACGGTCGTTTCGGTATCGGAGCCGTTGAAAATAAGGGCTGCGTTCTTCCATTCCTTGTCGGGAGTGAGCACGTTTTCGAGAGTATAAGCCACCACGCCCTTGTCGGTCTCCAGGAAGTTCATCAGCTTTGCAGATGTTGTTGTCGGGTCGCGGAAAGGCTTGAAGTTCTTTCTTATCTCCATAAGACCGGAATAGTATGAGACGAGGTCGGCATATTCTACAGATCTGTTCCAGTCGAGCTGGTTCAGCTTGGTGGATGAAACGTAGCTGTTCTCGTCGCCCTGCTTTGTGCGGGCAAACTCTTCGCCGGCCTGCATGAAGCTTATACCCTGCGACGTCAGCACCAGAGCCGCCGTAAGCCTGTTCATAGCCACAAGCTCCTCATCACGCAGGTCGTAGCTCATGTCGTTCTTTACCGAAAGTACAAGCTTGTCATAGAGGGTGAAGTTATCGTGCGCCGAAACGTATGATACTGTCTGAGTCGGCTGGTTGAACATCACGTTTGTAACGGTGTTTGCGCCTATGCCTGCCATCAGCTTGCCCGCAGCGCTGCCGTCCTGCACGAAGCCCTTTTCGAGAGCATTGAAAACATGACCCTTTACAGCGTCACGGAATTCATCGTTGAACGCGCCTACTCTTGAGTCAAGCTGACGGACGTTCTGTTTGACTGCCGTAACCGCGCTGGTGCCTAAATCGCCGCCTGTCCAGGGCTCGCCGTAGATGATGACCTTCTCGCCGCCCTTGAAGCTGTTGTCCACAGCCTTGCGCAGCTCGTTCATGGTGTCAACGTCATGTACGCCCATCAGGTCAAAGCGGAAGCCGTCTATATGGTACTCGTTTATCCAGTAGAGTACGGAATCTATCATATATTTCCTGTACATAAGGTGGTCGCTGGCAGTTTCGTTGCCGCAGCCGGAGCCGTCGCTCAGAGTTCCGTCGGGCTTCAGACGGTAATAATAACCGGGTACGGTTATGTCGAACCAGCTTCCGTCGGCTGTGAATGTATGATTGTACACCACATCCATGATAACGCCTATCCCGGCCTTGTGCAGAGCCATTATCATCTGCTTGAACTCTTTTATCCTAACATTGCCGTCAAAGGGATCCGTAGAGTACGAGCCTTCGGGAACATTGTAGTTTTTCGGGTCATAGCCCCAGTTGAATTCATCGGAATCCTTGACTGATTCGTCCACCGTTGCATAGTCGTACACCGGCAGGAGCTGCACATGGGTAACGCCTAACTTTTTAAGGTAATCTATGCAGGTGGAATACTGTCCCTCGTCATTCAGGGTAGTGCCGTTTTCGGTGAAAGCAAGATACTTTCCCTTGTACTTCACAGAAACGCCTGAGACCTCGCTGCTGGAGAAGTCCTTTACATGCACCTCCCAGACTACCGCGTCAGTGGGATTGTCATAAAGTATATGCTCGTCCTTGTCCCAGCCCTCAGGGTCGGTGGAATCGAGGTCCACTACCATGCTGCGGTTGCCGTTCACGCCGGCAGCTTTTGCATAAACATCGGCTGTCTCACGGGTAACGCCGTCTATGGTCACAAGATATGTATAGTAAAGGTTCTTTTTGTCGCCTGTCAGCTTTACGCTCCAGACGCCCTTTTCGCCCTTTGTCATCGCCGTAGTAGAGATATCCTGTGCGCCCTCCTCTGTGGACGAGCCTGTTTTGTACAGCTTCACCGCCACTTTGGACGCTGTAGGTGCCCAGACCTTGAAGGTCGTGGCCTTCTTTGTATAGACTGCACCCAGATCGTTTCCGCTGTACGCCTGTGCGTCAAGCTCATGTGCAAAGACTGCTGCGGTCTCCGTTGTTTTTTCGTTTTCTTTAACTGCGTTTGCCATTAAACTACCTCCTGACAGTATCGCAACTGCTGTTAATACGCCGAATATTTTTCTTATTCTTAGCAATCCTATCACCTCATAAATGATTGCATATTACCTTTTTGATTATATCACACTTTAACATAATATTACAAC
The DNA here is from genome assembly GCA_017454565.1 of Clostridia bacterium. Classification (GTDB taxonomy): domain Bacteria; phylum Bacillota; class Clostridia; order Oscillospirales; family Acutalibacteraceae; genus UBA1213. Next base: position 1,230 of record JAFTCS010000177.1, on the reverse strand, counting down.
ACTTTTTTAAATTATTATTGAATTTACAACAAAAAGGCCATGTCCTATAAAAGAACATGACCTTGTATTATCAGGATTTTCCGTTCGTTTCCGGGCTGTTGTCTGCTTCATCCCGGGCAGTTTCCGAAGGATCCGGCTCTGTTTCCGGTTTCTCTGCGGGTCTGGGGCTGTCAGTATTTTTATCGTTATCGGAATCATTTCGTTTTGACGACATCCAGAGCCACCTGAAGCCGCCGCTCTTTGAATTTTTCTTCTGTTCCCGACGCTGCCGTTCCTCTTCCTCGTTGTAATCGTAGATGGGCGCGTATTTTTCTTCGGGTATCTTCTTTTTCTCAATGCGCGAGGCGACCACTCTCTTTGCAAGGGTAAAGATAACATAAGTCACCGGGCCGCAGACCAGCAGACCGATTATTCCGAAGAACGCGCTGAAAAGAACGATAGCGGATATCATGATTATGGGCGGCAGACCTATTCTTGAGCCGACTACGCGAGGGAATATGAGGTTGCCCTCTATCTGCTGCAGCACCACCATGTATATGATGAACCATATAGCCTGCATGGGGCCTGCGGTAGCCAGAAGCAGCAGCGAAACGATAGCCGAGCCTATGAAAATGCCGAACATGGGTATCCATGAGGTGATAGCCACCACCACTCCGCCGAGAGCAGCATAGGGGAAACCGAAAATGCTCATTCCGAATGACGTAAGCAGACCGATAATGACGCATTCCATCATCTGACCTGTAATGCTGTTGTAGAAAGACCGGTTGGTAAGCTGACCGACCTCGACAATGAAATCGGCTTTTTTTGCAGACAGTGCAGAATAGATAAGGCGCTTGACGTCAGATGCGATCTTTTCTTTCTTTGCCAGCACATATATAGCCAGCACAATGCCCAGAAACAGATTGAGGGCTATGCTGATGATCGACGTGATGATCGTCCATGCGGAGCTTACAAGAGTTGTGCTGTTATCCTGCAGGAAATTGACGAGGGTGGAATTCAGCTTGTCCCACTCGATATTTGCCTTTACCTGCTTTGCGATACCGCCGATGAAATCCTCCTGCTCGCTTATCTCGTTCAGCCAGTCCTTCAGGCTGTCGATGGCCGCAGGAATCTTTTCCGCAATAGCCATACGGCTTTTGGATATCTCAGGGATAATGATTATCAGAAAGACTGCAATAATGGCAATGTAGATGCTGACGGACAGAACAATGGCAATGGGACGCCTGAGTT
>JAFTCS010000176.1 GCA_017454565.1 Clostridia bacterium | reverse complement strand
GTAATTCAGCGCACCAGAAACATCATTCTTAACGAACGCATCAATATTACCTGTGTTAACAGCGTATGTATCCTTGTTTATGTTCTGTCCCGGAATCCAGTTTTTCGGTGGTGAGAACGACTCGACGATGCTTACGCCGTAATCGGAGTTAGCTGTCAAACGGTTGGTAACCTCATCACTGGATGTGAACCATGCGAATGTTGTGCGCACAAAAGTGCTGAAATGACCTGAAAGCCGCTTGTAATGCGGTTTTCGGGACTTTTTTCCGCCCGTGGCCGGAACGGAGGGGGTACTGAAACGATTTGTGAACAATAATAACCACAAGACGAGTCAAAAAGTGACCGTTTTACTCTAATTTGCTGCGCTTTTCCGCGCCGTTTGCAAAGACCACGAGTATCTCGTTTTTGCCGACGGCGTCAATTCTGGTGACATAGCGGGGGAGAAGCGTCTCGTCGAAAAAATTCACGGGCGTATTGCTTCCGAAAAGCCGGTCGGCGTTGTCGGACTTCGTAAGCTCCTTTTTCAGAATGACGCGCCGCTGCTTGAGATCGTCGATCCGGTCAACGAGCATGGCTTCGGTGCGGTTCAGCTCACTCAGCCCGGCGCTCACCTTATCAAGGCTGCCGCTGCTCGCAGAGGAGAGCAGCAGGTTCCTTTCCGTTTCAACTTCGGCAAGTTCGCGGGCGGATTCGGCTATACCGTCTCCGAGTGAATCGAACTCACGGTTCAGGTGCTCGCGGATACCCGGCGAGCTTTCGGCATTGCTGCCCATCATGGAGTTGACGGCGCTGAGAATGGCGCTTTGCAGCTTGCTTTCGCGGTACGAAAACGAGCTGCGGCATCCATTGCCCGTCAGGCGGCCGCCGCAGCGCCAGACGCCCACCTTGCCCTCCTTTACCACCCACGTGCAGCGCTTGTAAAAGCTGCCGCAAAAGGGGCACACAAGGCATCGGCTGAGACTGTAGCGGGTGTGGTCGCTGTCAAAGTGTTCTTTTTTGTGTTCACGCCGGCGCTTGCGCTTTTCAAGCTCCAGACGGACGGCATCGAACATGCTTCGCTCGATAATCCCCTCGTGACAGCCCTGAACAAGGTACATCGGTTTCTGCCCGACATTTTTTGCGCGCTCGTGGGTCAGGCAGTTGACGGTGCAGGTCTTTTGCAGGAGTGCGTCACCGACGTATTTTTCGTTTTTGAGTATCTGGTAAACGTGGAAGCGTTTCCATACCGAACTGCCGCTGCGGCGTTTTGCTCCTAAGGCGGTAAGCTGAGCGGCGATCTCCTCGGCACTGTGTCCCTGAGCGTAAAGTTCAAATATTCTGCGCACAATGGCAGCTTCTTCCTCAACGATATAAGGCTTTCCGTCCATCCCCATGCGATAACCAAGTGTGCGGCTCATCTGATAGCGCACGTTTCCCTCGCGGAAGGATTTCTCTATGCCCCATAACACGTTTTTGCTGATGCTTTCGCTTTCCGCCTGCGCGAATGAAGCGTACAGGCTTATGGCAAACTCAGAGCTGACGGTGCCTGTGTTAATGTTCTCCTTCTCAAAGATCACGTTGATTCCAAGGGATTTAAGCTCGCGGATATAATCCAGACAGTCTACCGTGTTGCGGGCAAAACGGCTTATACTCTTGCAGAGGATAAGGTCAATGCCTTTTTTTCTCGCTATTGAGATCATGTTGTTGAACTGGGTACGGTTCTTTGTGCGTGTACCGCTGATACCTTCGTCTGCAAATATGCCCGCAAATTTCCATTTCGGGTTAGCGTTTATGTACTCGGTATAATAGCTTATCTGTGCAGAATAGGAGTTCTTCTGGTTTTCTTCCTCGGTGGAAACTCTGCAATATGCGGCAACCCTGAGCTGTCTCTCTGTTTCGCAGTCCGTATAAGAACGATTCTTTGCAGGGATTATGGTAATATTTCCGTTTTTCATATATGATATTCCTTTCCTGATGTTTATTTTTTATTATTGCTCTGCTTTCTCAGTTATATTCCGGTAACGCTGAGCAGCTAAATTCAGTATCATTTCCCGGAGTATTTTTTCATCAGTGCGTCCGTTATCAAGAAGAGAATCTATTTCCTGTTCCTTTTTTCTAAGCTCCTCCTGATCAAAATATACATATTCTGTTTCTGCCGGATCGACAAGCTCATCCGCTTTACTTTTTTGCGGTTTTCCGGTACGCTTGCCCTTTATCCTGCCGACAGCGGTAAAGGTTTCCCTTTCGATCAAAGCAGGAAGACCCTTATCTCCAATATAAACACTGTTGTAAAGAGCTGCGCTGACCTTTTTAACTGCCTGTTCGCGTGAGCTGCCAAATAGCTCTATATTCTCGCTGAAAAGTCCGTCTGCAATTGAAAGTACACCCTTGCCGCTAAGTCTTTCATTGAAGATGCGTCTGATTATTTCGGCCTCGTCCTCTTTAATTTTTACTATCCCGTTTTCTATATAATATCCGTAAGTCACATTAAGTCCTCCTTTAGCTTTATTCCTCCGATAAGCTCAAATTCGATGCTTACTCCGTCGGTCACAGCAGAGACAAGCAGCCTGTCTGCAAGCTCTGCACAGGTTCGTTTATTTATGGTCTCATATATTTCTGTCAGTTTTTCCGCACTTCTTATGTGCTGCTTTTTTGATAGAATCAGCTTGTTTTCGATTTCGCAAAGCTCGGCGTTTATCTCCAGTTCAGCCTGTGCAGCCTTTTCCTGAGTTATACAGCCGTTAGAGCATAGGACATAAATTACATACCGCCTGTCAGACAACTCCTCACAGCGGGCTTTCAGCTCGTTTTCTTCACCGCCGTATTGTCTGGCTTCAAGCTGTTTCATTTGCCTTATGCAGGGAACAAGCACCTCGTTTATAAAGAGACGCAGCTTTATGCACAGTCTTTTCCAGGCATAGCACAGGCTTTTGTCGTAAAAGCTTACGCCGGTGCAGCGTTTATCGGGCAGCCTTTTGCCGGAGCACACCCATTTTGGCAGTCTGCCGCTTTTGGTGTAGTAATACGACCTTCCGCACACGCACTTTGTTTTTCCGCGGAAGCGTGAGCTGTTGGTCAGTTTCGGCTTGCGTGTATTGTTTTGTCTGAGTGTCTCTGCCGCAGCAAGAGTTTCCCTTGATATGATTGCCGGCAGAGCGTCCCTGATATAGTAGCTGTCACGCTCGCCGCAGTTTTTTATTCCTTTGCGCCCCATAAATTCGGAGTAGGTCTTTTGCCAGTGTATGTCGCCGGTATATTTTTCCTGTCGGAGCATTTTGAGTATAGTTATGTTGTTCCATTTTCCGCCGGTGGGTGAGGGCAGACCTTCACTGTTGAGTGTTTCCGCAATACGATATGCGCCGTTTCCGGACAGGTACATATTAAAAATACGCTTTACGGTATCCGCCTTTTCCTCATCTATCACTAAAGATTTATTCACTTTCTTGTAACCGTAAGGCACACGGGCAATAGTCAGAGTACCGTTCATCATGCGTTTTTTTAGGCTCCACCTTATATTTTCCGAGATCGACGCGCTTTCTTCCTGAGCCAGACCTTCAAGAATGGTTATCATTATCTCATCGGTCATTCTTGCGGTGTCAATTGACTCTTTCTCAAAGTATACCGAGACGCCAAGCTGCTTCAGCTCCCTCAAAATACACAGACATTCCTTTGTGTTGCGGGCAAATCTGCTCACCGACTTTGTTACAATGCGGTCTATCAGTCCGTTTTTGCAGTCATTCAGCATTCTGACCATATCAGGTCTGTACCGGGTAGACGTTCCGCTGCCGGAATCCGCATAGATCTTTATAAGCTCTTCGGTTTCGGAATTCCTGTACAACTCTGTAAAGTATTTCTTCTGAGCCGAATACGAATGCTGCTGACCACTGCTGTCTGTAGACACCCTGCAGTAAGCGGCGACCCTTATTTTTCCGTTCTGTACGGGTTTTTCTAATGTCATTTTTGTTATATTTCCCATATAATTACCTTCCTTTTACAAAAAATAAGACCCTGATATGTGCATAACACATAACAAGGTCAGATATATGATTGTGTCTTTATACTATTATTCAGTAATAAGTATAAATTTTGATAGCCTGAGACATCAGGGGCTTTCTGCCCCCGAAGCCCTTCCGGTTGGCTGATAGAGTGTTTCGCTCTCTGCGGAGAGAGAGCAGGGACTTTGTCCCTGCACCCTGCAAGCTTTTGAAAAAGCATGACCAAAACTTTTATGTTGTTGTCATTGAAAAAAATATCTGTACGCGAGAGTATAGTTTCCTTTTGTTAATCAATCCCCGCGAACAACGTTTTCGGGGGGCGCGGGTCTCCGGTGGAGACCTCTGCGAAGCAGAAGCGCCGACCGAGCCGACAGGCGAGACTCGGGGGGACTTTTCCGCAAAAGTCCCCCCGACCGGAGGTTCTGCGTCATTCGGCAAAGCCGGCTATTTTTTCAGTCAGGAATGGGGTAGCAGAGGCCATTGCGTTGCTGATGAAGATGACCTCATCTATGCCGTTGTCGCTGATATATTTTTTCAGGTCAAACTCAACGTCACGGAAGTCGATCATGTGTGTCTCGCTGTAGGTAAAAGCAATGTACGGACAGAAAGCATTGCCGTAGGATTCGTGTATAACTGCCACCTTTTTGCCGTTGCCGTTATTGTTTTTGCAGACCATAAGCGGGTTGTCGCCGCCAAGGAAAACACCGTAGGCAAAGCCGGGGGAAGCATAGCTGTGGATAAGCGCCGTTACCTGCTCGTCCTGACCGTTGCTGTCGTACTTCATTGTAGAGGTGTCGGCGTCCATGGTGTAATAGTGAACGGTGTCGGGGTCAACCAGTGATTCGTCAATATAGTTTGTCAGACTGCCGTAGTAGCCCTCTATGGTGCCTTCTGTCATATCGGAAAGGGGAATGCAGTCAATTCCTGCAGTCTGGCAAAATGCCTTGTAAGCGTAGTATGCTGCAAGACCTGTCCAGTGATGATCGCTGTTGAAATAAACGTACTCGTCCCTGTGGTGAGCTATCATGTCGTAGGCATTTATGCCGATGATATCTGCGGTGTAGGAGTTGATTATGGTGTCAAGATATTCTTTCTGGTCGGGCAGACCGTACTCATTAAAGAATCTCTCAGGCAGGGTAACTCCGCAGTGCGTCGGGACAAGCACATTGTACATTTTCACACCGTCACCGAGAGCGTTTTTGAATTTAGAGATAGCTGCGGAATAGTCTTTTGCAAGATCGTCATAGCCGTAGAAAAGCTCGTAGGCAGTCCGGTTATAGATGAGTATGCCGTTTGACATGTAGCCCACATCCGCGCCGTCATCATCAGGAAGTGCGGGAAGGTCGCCGCTTTCCTTGCTGTCGGAAGGGTCAGGCTTGCTGTGAGAGCTATCCTTGGAGCTTTCTTCGCTGCTTTCGTCCTTGCTGTCCTCAGCGCTGCTCTCGCTTGAAGATTCGTCCTTGCTGTCCTCAGCGCTGCTCTCGCTTGATGGTTT
>JAFTCS010000175.1 GCA_017454565.1 Clostridia bacterium | reverse complement strand
GCTTGGCTATTGTGCAGTTATGTATGACAGACCGGACACCTATGATGATACCTACCGTCACTGGATGAAATCTGTCTCAAACGGTCTTGAATTTCTTCGTCTGAAAACTGATATAGCTTTCTTGCTTCAGTGCAGTACTTTTTCTGCCTCATATGACGGCCTGACGGGACTTTTTAGCGCAGAGGGGATGCGGACAGCATTTCAGCTGATGAAAAATACCGACAGGCCGGTTGGTATAACTGCGGTTGCTTTTCGTATTGTATTCAATAAGGACGTTTTTGCGTCGGAAAATATATCAAAGGAAATGATAAGCAGTCTTGTTGCGACTGCCAAAACATTGAGCCGGTTCTGCGGCGGCGGTGGTATCGCAGGACGCATCTCTGAATCTGAGCTGCTGCTTGTCTGTCCGGCGGACACTGTAGGAGCAGAGATCCTTGCCGATGCAGTGCATTCAGAGATCGTTTTCTCAAAGGCTTATTCCGCAGGGAACAGTGGCAGTAAACTTTTGTACTGTGGAAAAAGCTATTGCGGAGAAAAAGTGACATTCAGCAGTATTACCGATGATATGACAGCTTTCTTTGATTCCGCACAAAAGGGCATCGACGATAAGACGAGTTCGCCGTACTACAAGGAACTTGAAGAACTGCGCCGTGAGGTAATGCATTATCCGCTGCAAAAATACAGCCTTGATGAGGTCGGCAGCTCGCTCGGGCTGAGTCCGAATTATTTTAACCGCCTATACAAGCAGCTTTATGGTATAAGCTTCTGTCAGGATCAGATAAGCTCAAGGCTGAGGCTTGCGAAACATCTGCTGCTCAGTACGGATGATAATGTTTCGGTTGTTGCGGAGAAATGTGAATACACCGACAGCAAATACTTCCTGAGACAATTTACCGCTTCTGCCGGACTGACTCCGAGACAATATCGGGCAGCTATTAAAGTCTGCCTTGAATAAAGCCGGTTTTGTGCACCTTTTGATTGTTTCGTAGGTTGAATACTCTGTGTGATCACTGTATCATGTAATTAAGATTCAGCGATATATCCACAGGAGGTCACTATGAAAAAATCAGGGATAATAAGTGCGGTTTTGTCAACCGTAATATCAGTACAATCCGTCACCTGTATCAAGTCCGAGGCATTGCCTAAGCAGAACGGCACTATGCGTGACATAACGACTATGGAGCTTGTACGTGATATGGGAATAGGCATCAACCTTGGAAACACATTTGAAGCCTGCGGTGACTGGATAGCAGATGTTGACAAACAGTGGGGGAACGGAGTGCTTGAACCGGTCGATTATGAGACAGCCTGGGGCAGCCCTGTTATCACCCGGGAGATGATACAGGGGATGGCGGATGAGGGCTTCGGCGTTGTCAGGGTGCCGGTCGCATGGTCGAATATCATGGGCGAAGGCTATAAGATAAGCGAGGCCTACGATGAGCGTATCCATGAAGTTGTTGACTGGATAATAGATGCGGATATGTATTGCATCATTAATATACATTGGGATAATGGCTGGGTAAATACTTTTCCCGACAACAAGGAAGAGTGCATGAAGCGATATGAGACCATGTGGACGCAGATAGCCGACAGTTTCAAGGATTACGGCGATTATCTCATGTTTGAGTCGCAGAATGAGGAGCTTGGCTGGGAATCGGTGTGGAATCCGTGGGGAAGCACTGCAGGTAAGGCGGAGTCCTATGGGCTTGTGAACGAGATAAACCAGAAATTTGTGGATGTTGTAAGAAACTCCGGCGGTAATAATTCGGAGCGCCATCTGCTGATAT
>JAFTCS010000174.1 GCA_017454565.1 Clostridia bacterium | reverse complement strand
GTAGGAGCATATATCCTTGTACATGCAGGCATGATGCTTGTGGTATTCACCCTTGCCGAAATGGCAGGCGGCGGAGTAGTCTACTCAATAATACTCATTCTGGGCAACGGCCTTGTTATGGCTCTGGAGGCACTTTTAGTCGCCATTCAGGTGCTCAGACTGGACTACTACGAGATATTCAGCCGTTTCTATGTAGGTGAAGGCAGACCCTTTACACCAGTGGTTGCAAAGAGAACGAAATAAAATCACAGGCAAACCCGCGCAAAACCATTATTTGCCGGGTATTACCTCAAGAAAGATCAAACGGAGGTTCCACATTATGGTTATATTGGATTATATATTACTGGCAGTTCCCGTATTGTTCCTTGTAGGCTCTGTTATCTATGCTTATAAGACAGTCTCCTGCGGCAGACGCACAAGAAAAAGGGCTGTGCTCTCACAGATAGCATCCTTTGCGGCAGTCGGCGCAGTATGCCTGACAGTTGCAGCCATTACCGCTTTCGCTGCCGAGGGTGACCCGGCCGCAGCAGCAGACGCAGTTCCGAAGGACGGCATGGCTTTCGGTCTGGCAATGCTGGGCGCAGCTCTTGCTACAGGCATTTCAGGCATCGGCGGCGGCATCGCAGTAGGCAATGCGGCTCCCGCAGCTATCGGCGCTACAAGCGAAGACCCCAAGGCTTTCGGTAAGGCACTTATCTTCGTTGCTCTCGGCGAAGGCGTTGCGCTTTACGGCCTCCTCGTTTCAATTCTTATCATAAGCAAAGTCTGATACTTTCCCGCGGTCAGGGGGACTTTTGCGAAAAATTCCCCCCGACTTCTCGCCTGTCGGCTCGGTCGGCGCTTCTCAGCCGTTGGCTGAGAGGTCTCCACCGGAGACCCGCGCCCCGAAAACGTTGTTCGCGTTCATAGTTCTTTGTGAATTCAACTTTACGCATCGCGGTCGTTACTTTATTAAGTTTTCACGCAATGTATTTTTTGTTCGCAGTCAGAGCTGAACGCTGTGGATCGATCCACTGAATTCGGAATCACAATAATTAGACTTCCTCGGGGTGCTCTGCAAATGTTCAAAGAAAGGACAATGCTTTATGAAGTTTTATCTTATAAGCGACAATGTAGACACGCTGATGGGGATGCACTTAGCGGGTATTGACGGCGTAGTCGTGCACGAGGACAGCGAGGTAAGAGAAGCACTGGAAAAGGCTATGGATATTGAGGACGTCGCCGTCATTCTTATGACCGAACGCCTTGTAAGCCTTTGTCCTGAGTTGGTGTACGACCTGAAACTCAAAAGAAAACAGCCGTTGATCGTCGAAATACCCGACAGACACGGCAGCGGACGTGCCAAGGATTCCATCACACGCTATGTCCGCGAGGCCATCGGCGTAAAAATATGAGGGACGTACAGGTGCAGAACCGCCTGTAAGCGTTACCGAAACTGTACGGAGGTGATATCATGCCCGATACGGTCAGCAAAACAGACAATTTTCTTCAGGCAATAGAAAAATATGCAGAGGAACAGCGCGGCAAGCTGAAAACCGAAGCTGAGGAATTTCAGGAAAGAGAGCTGAACTCCGCAGAGGAGGAAGGCATCAAGGAGGCCTACGACCTTGTGCAGAAGGAGATGGCGGACATCAACACCGAGATCTCCGGTCAGATCTCACGAGCTGAAAGCGAAAGCCGCAAAAGAATATTTGAAAAGCGCAGAGAGATCGAGGATGAGGTCTTTGAAAAAGCCAAAAATAAGCTCATAGAGTTTACAAAGACCGAGCAGTACGGCTCTATGCTGGTAAAAAGCGCTATAAACATAAGCCGCGTACTTAAATCTGAGGACGTTATCCTTTATGTCAGGGAATGTGATCTCAAATACAAGAAGAAGCTGAAGGATTTCTTCAGCGGCTCGTGCGAGATCATGGCATCTGACAGCATCAAGATCGGCGGTATCACGGGACTGAGCCAGAGCATGGGACTCATAGCTGACGAGACGCTTGACACAAAGCTTGAATATCAGCGTGACTGGTTCCATGAGCATTCAGGTCTGACCGTTGTTGAATAAAATAAGGGCGATCAGGAAACCGCAGAACGAAAAAGTCTGCGGAAAAGCTTCGGCAGTATCCCGGAGCGCCCTGAAGAGGAATGATTTGATAAATGGCTGCTAAAGACGTTATTTATGGAATAAACGGTCCTGTTGTTACCGTCAGAAACACCCGTAGCTTTTCCATGATGGAGATGGTCTACGTCGGTGAACAGCGCCTTGTGGGCGAGATCATCGGCATCAACGACAAATTCACCACGGTTCAGGTCTATGAAGAAACAACAGGGCTAAAACCCGGAGATCCCATAACCGGCACCGGCGCTCCTATGAACGTCCTGCTGGGTCCGGGTATAATCGACAATATATTTGACGGCATAGAGCGCCCGCTCAAGGCCATTGAAGAGGCCAGCGGTTCCTTCATTTCAAGAGGTGCTGCGGTGTCTCCCCTTGACCTTGACAGGGAATGGGACGTTACCGTCAAAGTAAAAACAGGCGATAAGCTCGAAAGCGGCATGATCTATGCCACCTGCCCCGAAACGGCTATAATCGAGCACCGCTTTATTGTGCCGCCGGGACTGAGCGGTACCGTTACAAAATCCGCACCTGACGGCAAATACAAACTCATGGACAGTATTGTCACTATCAAGGACAATAACGGCGATGAGCATCAGCTTACTCTCTGCCAGAAATGGCCGATAAGAAGCGCAAGACCCTGTAAAAACAGGCTGCCCGCTACCGTACCGCTTATCACTGGTCAGCGTGTCATCGACACCATGTTCCCTATCTCAAAGGGCGGTACGGCGGCAATACCCGGCGGCTTCGGCACAGGCAAAACAATGACTCAGCACCAGCTTGCAAAGTGGTGCGATGCGGATATTATCGTTTATGTGGGCTGCGGTGAGCGCGGCAATGAAATGAGTCAGGT
>JAFTCS010000173.1 GCA_017454565.1 Clostridia bacterium | reverse complement strand
TTGGTCAACGTATCCGAAATTGAACGTGTGAACATACTCGGTGTAATTGCCATAAATTTCTTCTATGGTATTATATATCCTGACATCCGGAATATGCTCCTTCGGGACAAATACATTGTCGGTGATCCCGGGCTTGCGCCCCATAATGTCAGCTACCTTTATCTCTTTGGCGTCCACTTCTTTCCTGCCATTTGTGTCAAGAAGCATTACAGTATCCGCTCCGGCAAAAGCGGAGGCGCCGAATACACAAAGCAAAACAGTGGCCAATATCAGTTTTTTCATAGTTTTCTCCTCATTGATTTCTTTGATTTTCAAATTCAACACCTGCAAGTTTGTCTCCCGTGATAGTTTTTACTACTCCGCCTTCAACATAAACCAACTGCAGGTTCTTCGAAGCATAATCTGCTATTGACGCATACGGGCCGTTGCCGGACGTTGCGTCATAATAAGCGTTGTTGATCTTGTTGATAGAATGATTAAAGAACTGTTGACTAGAAGCAGAAGAATCATGTCCCTGGAACGCATCCGGTAGCTGCTTTATACCTACTAAGGACTGACCACCCGGATAACTACACCAACCGCCCTGGATATTAACGCTTTCATTCTGATCATTCACACCGGAATATGAATAAGGAAAAAGCTTAACTGTTTCCGAGGTGATCCCCTGAACTTTCATCAGATCGTTCATGAACTCTGCCCAACCGCCACACCAGCCATCGCGGTGATCTATCAAACCAAGCGTGGTGTAAACCCATCCTGTTGGCAAAGGCGGCTCATTCGTAACATATTCCGATGATTCCGGACCATAATACTTTAACGCATTGCCGCCGTCTTCCCTTATGAGGTGCAGGCTTCGGACCTTTTCCCACACAGCATTTCTCACATCACTGTCTGTACTCAGCCCTTTTGCCGCACCGCAGCTCAGGTCCACCAGAGTGTGATACGGGATCGGAACTGATGTCGCGTTTCCGCGGATAGCATACACCTTGTGTTTCGTCTCGCCTATCTCAATGGTGTTGCCTCCGTTTATCGGGATCAGCTTCCAGCGAATACGGACGTCCTTGCAATAGACGGCGTTGAACATGCTTCCCTGAAAGCCGCTTCCTTCTATCACCCCGTATGAATCGGTAAAAGTTGAAACGGACACGTCCAGCATCCCGTTATCCGCAACGGCATTCAGAGTATAATCCGAAGGGGAGTAAGTCACCTGGTCGCCGTGGCTGATCTTTACATTCTGAATAACAAAGTATCCGCCTGTCCTGTACAAGAGAGGCCTGTTCACATCGGTATAAGAAACGGGACCGGGATTGTCATCCGCCTCGCCGTCATACGGAGTCGAGTTGTCCTGCCATTCCACAGCAGGATAAAGGGAATAACTGCCCGTCCACCAGCCGCTGAGGTCGCCGACGGTATTTGTGCCGCCGTTGACCTGCGTCACGGCAAAACCTCCCTCCGACTGCAGCTTCTTGACAGCAAGAATCCGGGTCATTCCGCCGACTATCGCTTTGAGAGAGATCACATACTGCCTTGCGTTTATATCACCGACCGGCTTTTTAAAGTATATGTTTTGCGGAGCTGTCGCTGCGCTCCAGGTCTTTGTGTTGGCAGACCCGGTGATCATTGACTGACAGGCGCTGTCTTCATACAGACAGGAATCGATCCCTTCCCACTCAACACATACGGACAAGCAGGAAAGATTGGGCAGGGGTGAAGGAGAGTAGGTCAGGCTGATGGGAACAGTTGTATTGTTACAGGGCAGTATTCTGGGCTGCTCGGTAAAATCGACTATGTACAGCTTGTAATCAAAAGACCCTCCGGCGTCAGCCACAGTGCCGCCGCAGCCCTCCGGGACCGTGCCCAGATCATCATAACTGCAGCTTATATCATATTTGCCCACAGGCGCCTTATAATAATTACGGGAGAGCACTCTGTAAGGAGCAAAGCTGTAGCGTGTAGTCTCGTATGCGGGAGCATAGACAGGATCGCCGTTGAAGGAATACCGGTACTCGCTGTCAAGACTGAATGGGGTGTAATAATTGTTCAATATCGAAAAGTCGGTGTCTGTAGCGTTAACAAGTTCATCCGTGCTGCCGTCCCTGGGGATCACCAGATTATAATGCCCATTGTCAGACTCTGTTTTAAGACCGGCAAAGGAAGTGAACTTTTGGTCCGGGAGCCAGAACAGATTGCCGCTATAAGGCAAACAGATAAACTCGCCTCTCACTATCCTTTCCGCCAGAGTGCCCGAAGGCCCCGGCTGAACAGCAGAGAACTCGGCATATGGCTGCAGCTGACACCGGCCGCAAACCTGCAGCAGAAGTGTCAGGGCAACTGCCAAACCCATCGCCAAAACGATCGGGGGACCGTGTTTACGGGTCTTTTCGCAATAATGCTTCATTATTGACCTCCATCAAATACTATTTATTTCATTTTACTGTGTTTTCCGTTTTTTGTCAAGCGTCGCATTGTATTTTTTATTAAACCCCGGGACTTCCGGTGTCGTCCTCGGCCCCCAAATGAGATTGGAGAGACATGCAAACTCGTTCAGCAGAAAGAAGCATTGCTTTGTGTGTACGCCGGTGCGTCCACACAAAGCAATAAATAATAATGTCCTTCGACATGCGGAAAAAGCCCTCCGCCGACGAAATGACGAAAAAAGGCGGGCGTTGCCGACCTCGCCAATATATCAAGATATCAACTGATCTTAACAGACACTTTTTAAAAGACCGGCCCGGGGCCGGGAGTTAAGAGGCAAAGGGACTATCACCCGGCTTTGACCGGAGAGAAACAGCTGTGTTATAATGGATTTGAATAGTTAGTGACTAAGAATTTGAACCTGCTTGTGAGGAAGAACCATAATGACCAAGTGTCCCGAATGCGGCTATCAGACAGAACAAACGCCTGCCGGCGAATGCCCCTGCGGTCTCGATCTGACAGTCATCCAGCTCCTGGACCGGATCTATGAGGGCAGAGAAGAGTTCGAGAAAGATCGCAGAAAACAAGCTGTAGCAGAGTTACATATAGACTGCGAGTTGTCGTCTGAAGCATATAGTAAAAAACGAAGACCTGTTTCTGTTGTTTTTAGTCTTTTGGCTCTGCCTCTTGCTATAGTTATTTGGTTCGTCATTCTGGAGCCGTTTGAGACCACAGTCCAAAAGATAATAGGACCTGTTACTGCGTTTATCGGAGGCGGTTTTACAGCCTATGGCATATTTCTTATGTCAAAACTTGCTTTTGCCATAGGGTATGAGATGTATGCTCCGGTCAGCAATCATCTTAATAGGAGTCTGTTGACCGCGGCAGAAAAAGGAGTTTCTGCCACTGACGTACGCACGATGCAGTTCTTTGTAAATCTGCTGTGTCTGCTGTATGAGATCGTGATCCAGGCTTTTTTTCATGCGCTTATCTTGCTTGCAGTGTGCATAATACTCTACTTCCTCTTTCCGAATAAAGGCTGACTCGACTGAAGTATGCCCCGGCAGGCGCGG
>JAFTCS010000172.1 GCA_017454565.1 Clostridia bacterium | reverse complement strand
GCCTGCTGTGCCCTGTTCTCCTGTAGGAACAGGCTTTTCGTCCGGAACGGGAGCTGATGCAGATGACTCGTCACTGCTTTCCGGCTTTGTTTCGTTCTTGTATACCTTTAGAGAGGTATCTGTCATGTCAAAAATTGAGGTAAGACCGTTTTCGTATCTGTAAAGAGCGGCAGCGGCAATATATGCCTGATATGATGAAAGATAGTTGCTTTCGCCGCCCGCAAGGTGAGAAAAGCCTTTGTCGCTGTCGTTGTAGAATCGGGTAAGAGAATCATATACCATTGTGCCGTTCTTCACGAAATCCGAACGGATGTCGGTATTCATCGCACAAAGGGCAGTAAGCACCTGTGCGCAGCTTTCGCAGTCCTCGCTGCCGTATGAGACAAATCCGGCGTTTGCAGTCTGATTATTTCTAAGGAAAGCAACAGCCCTCTCGATTGCCAAGGATACATCCTCATCCTTGCCGGTGTACGGAGCAAGAGCCTGAAGCGCCATTGCCGTCATATCGGCATCGGAGCCGTCATCGGTACCGGACCATGTGTCGATAGTCCAGCCGCCGTCATCCTCCTGAGAATCGAGTATAGCAGAAATGAGCTTAGCTTCAATATTCTCATTGCCATATCCATGGGTGTTCAGAGCTATCAAAGCATATACAGCTCCGTTCACGCCCTGCCGGGTAACATATTCAACATCAAAGAGAGGTGCGGTAAGGTCATAGCCGTAAAAATCGGAAGGGTCTGCGCCAATAGCTGTCAGTGCTGCCACCACACCCGAATTGACCGTTGAGCGGGTATTGCTGAGAACAGACGAGCCGTTTTCCTCAAGCTTTGCCTTAACGCTTTCGATATAGCTGTTTTTGAGATCGTCATCAGCAAGGCCAAGACGTGCAAGCGTGATAACATCCCACTCGTTGCCGAAAACAGGCGCCTTTGTAAAATATTTTGCGGCATTTTCTCTGAGCTGTGAAAGACTTATCTGCGCAGGAGCAGGACTCAGGCTGCTTATCTTTTCTTCCGCAGCAGTAAGGATATCATAATTTGTGACCTTCTGCTTCTGTTCGTCTGTCAGTGAATCATAGAAAGCTCTGGCGGTCTCAATGCGGCTGCGGCTTTGCTCGTCAACAGTGCCTATAGATGCGATAAGGCTCTCAGCTTCCTGAACCAAGGGGTCTATAACGGATATCTTTTCAATGTGGAACTGATAGATGCTTTCCTGTGCATTGTTGTAGTTGCTCTGCATCCATGCCGGAGATGCCACGCCGATAATAATAACATCGCCCTCACCCACCTTGATCTCCGTACCGAACTTGCAGTCGGTACCGCTTTCGGCAGGTGTATATGTGTTTTTGTAGACCTTTGCGCGGTATGCACGATTGAGCACCTGAGGTCTGACCGTTACAGAATCGGTGCCTTCCGGGAGACTCAGGATATATTCCCTGTTGTCTCCGCTGAATTCAGTGTTCAGCTCGCCTGCGCTGAAAATGACGTTTCTGAGGGATGTATCCGCACCCGACCAGTCATATTCAAGATCTGCGCCCCATGCACAGCTATACGAAAAACACAGCTCATCGCCGCTTTCAAGCTTATCTGAGCTGACGGTATATGCGGAAATGGCTTCATCTGTTACCCAGTCATCAAGACTGACTATCCATCCGCCCATTGCTCCTCCGTCCTCTGATGAAAGACCGTTTATCTCGGTTATGTAGTCATACTCGGCTCCTGTCTGGGTGTAGCCGTGTGCTTCAAGTGCCTGCGTAAAGGCGCTTACGGCAGTGGAATCATCGCCGATAGTTACCCATTCGTCCATGAGAGTGCCTGTCCAGTCGGCGCCGTTCTCGGCAGTAAGGGTGTTGTTCTCAATGACAATTCTGATCTTCTTTTCCTGCTGCTCATTTGCAAACGCCGTGAGACTGCACATTGTAGCAGAAACAGCGCACACTGTAAATAATGACAGCAGTTTTCCTGCGGTTTTCATGTTTTTTCCTCCTCGTTTTTGCAAGCTCTGGCAATACCGTTTTGTTCACGGTATTGCTGACGCCTTGCTCTTGATCGTTCGCGCTTGAGCCTGCTTTTTTCCTTGGAGGATATTTCGGGCGGTGCTTTCAGACCTGCGGCTTCCAGTGCTCTCGGCCATGGGCCTAACTTCTGCTTGATAAAACACGCTTCCTGCGGTGTGAAGTCACTTCGTTTAGGCAGAGTGCCCAGAAGCTTATATTTTTCTTCAAGCATGCCCAGCGCAAGGATGCGTTTTTCGTCCTTATCCATAGAAACCTCCATAAAACAAAAAGTGCTCTTCCCTGAACGGGAAAAGCACAGGCAGGTTTCCAATGGATATGAAAGTTAACAGCTTAATGTCTGTTTCTTTGCAAAATCATACATCATTGCCGGAAACCTGCCGCCAATCCGCAAAAAATCACCCGCAGTAAGGAAAACCTTGTATGTGGAGGCAAGCCGTCATACTGCCGCCATTACAGTCCGGAAACGCATCCGGTGACTTCGCGGCGGAGTTTACCCTCTGCATGGTAACAAAACCAAGCCTGTGCCATATTGACACAGACCACGCTGCAAGATCGGCTGCACTTCTTCTCGTCCAAGACTGCGCCGGTAAGAATCCGCTTTTATTGCGGACACTTTCCGAGATATGCAGGGAGTATTCCGGCTTTCCGGCACATCTCATTTCTCGTACAGAGCTTCTGGACATGCGCCCGATCACGGTAATGACGGTTGTTCCGGATTCTCACCGGATTCCCTGATGCCTGCAAATCTATTTCTATTAGAATATATCAGAAACAGCCGCCAATGTCAAGCCATACTGCACAGAGCTTCAGGGCAACCGTATGAAAACAATTGCAAGTTTTGTTCACTTGCTCCAAAAGTTAAACGTCCCGTCTCTCGACGTGGAACAGACTTATTTGTGCTGTCAGTAGGGGCGCCCCCTCTTGCAAAAACCGTCCACCGGACGCTTTTTTCAAATCATCCCCCGGGCCGGGTTATAGGTTTAATTGATTTGGTCTCTGCGGAAAGCGAGTCAGGGGGGACTTTTGCGGAAAAGTCCCCCTGACATTCCCCGAAAACGCTGTTTATCCTTTTCAGAGTTTCACGG
>JAFTCS010000171.1 GCA_017454565.1 Clostridia bacterium | reverse complement strand
AACTCCGAAAAGGATAAACATCGTTTTCGGGGGATGTCATGGGGACTTTTCCGCAAAAGTCCCCATGACTCGTTCTCCGCAGAGAGCGAAACACCAAAGGGGTTTGGGGACGTAAGCCCCCAATTTTAAATTTTTTCTGCATGTCCTCTGTCGAGGACATGCTATATAAAAAATTCTGACGGTTAATTTGATAATTTATTACTTGGCCACATAGCCGATCTTCTTCATTACCTTGTCAAGTGTGCGCTGGGAAAGCTTCAATGCAAACTCGGCGCTCTTTCTGTACTGCTCGGCAAGATAATCCTTGTTGTTGATGTAATCGTCAAACTTCTCCTGTATCGGTTTTACGGTCTCAACTACGGCTTCACCTACGGCAGTCTTGAAATCTCCGTAGCCCTTTCCCTCGAATTCAACGGCGATCTCATCCTCGGTCTTGCCAGTAACGGCGCTCATTATGCCAATAAGATTGTTTATGCCGTCCTTGCCCTCGCCTACCCTTACAACTGCTTCGGAATCGGTTACGGCTCTCTTGAATTTCTTCATAATGACGTCGGGCTTGTCGAGAATGGCGACCCACGAATTCACGTTCTCATCCGACTTGGACATCTTCTTTGTGGGGTCCTGCAAAGACATTACCTTTGCGCCTACCTTGCCGATGTATGCGTCGGGAATCTTGAATGTATTGCCGTAGATACCGTTGAAGCGCTCGGCAATGTTCCTTGTCAGCTCAAGATGCTGCTTCTGGTCAATGCCTATCGGTACAAGATCAGCCTGATAGAGCAGGATATCCGCTGCCATGAGCGAGGGATATGTGAAGAGTCCGGCGTTGATGTTGTCGGCGTGTTTAAGAGACTTGTCCTTGAACTGGGTCATTCTGGAAAGCTCACCGAACTGAGTATAGCAGTTCAGCACCCATGCCAATTCCGCGTGGGTATGCACATGGCTCTGTATGAAAAACGGACTTTTCTCCGGGTCGATACCGCAGGCAAGGAAAAGCGCATAGGCATTGAGTATGTTTTGCCTGAAAGCCTTGGGGTCCTGACGAACGGTAATGGCATGCAGATCGGCAACCGCATAGATGCAGTTGTATTCATCCTGCAGCTTCACCCAGTTTCTGAGCGCGCCAAGATAGTTGCCCAGAGTAATAGTGCCGCTGGGCTGAATGGCGCTGAATATTACTTTCTTCTTTTCTGCTTCTGACATCAGAGTATCTCCTTTGCAAGCTCACCGAGTATTTTTATTCCCTTTTCAAGCTGCTCGTCTGTTGGGGTTGAGAAGTTTATTCTGAAAGAGCTGCACTGCTCGCTTTCGTCTGTGAGGAAAGCGTTGCCGGGTACTACGCATACCTTTCTCAGTACAGCCTGCTTGCAGAAATCAGGCATATCTACGCCGTCCGGCAGTCTGCACCAGATAAACAGTCCTCCCTCGATGGGCTGATAGGTTATTTTGTTTGGAACGAGATATTTATCCAGCAGCTCCATGCAGAAATTTGCTTTCTTCCTGTAGATCTCTCTCAGGCTCTTAAGATGACCGGCAAAGTCATATTCTGTCATGAACCTGTGTGCTACCATCTGCGCCCATGTGTTGGTGTGAACGTCCTCACCCTGCTTGCAGACGACCATTTTTGAAACGACCGGCTTTGGTGCAATGACATAGCCCAGACGCATGCCCGGTGAAAGAATCTTTGAGAAAGAGCCTGCATATACCACAATGCCGTCCTCGTCGAACGACTTTATGGGAGCAACGTTTTCGCCGCTTATGCGCAGCTCGCCGTAAGGATTGTCCTCAAGTATCATAACACCATACTTTTTGGCAAGCTCATAAATAGCCTTTCTCTTCTCCAGACTGGTGGTCACGCCCGAAGGATTCTGGAAGTTTGAGATGATATAAATAAAGCGCACGTTCTTTTCGTTTTTGAGAGCACTCTCAAGAGCCTCAAGGTTCATGCCGTCGTGCTCCAGCGGGATGCCGCAGAGACGCGCATTATAGGAACGGAACGAATTGAGGGAACCTATGAAGCTCGGAGCCTCGCAGATAACAGTGTCCCCCTCGTTGACCATAGACTTTGTGAGAAGATCCATTACCTGCTGTGCGCCCGAGGTGATAATAAGGTCATCAAATTCTCTGCCGACATTGTATTCGTCCTTCATAAACTCGCCGACAGCTTTGCGCAGAGGAGGATAGCCCTCGGTAACGCTGTACTGCAGTGCAGCGATAGGTTCCTCGGTGAGTATCTTGTTGGATATCTCAGCGATAGCCTCTGTGGGGAATGCCTCAGGCGCTGGGTGGCCTGCGGAAAGAGACACGACCGTAGGATCGGCGGCATACTTGAATATTT
>JAFTCS010000170.1 GCA_017454565.1 Clostridia bacterium | reverse complement strand
AGGAGGTTCTGGAGCGAAGGAAAAAAGAGCTTGACCGCATTTACAGCGAAGGCAAAGCCTGCAAAAACGGATACCGCAGACAGTGCCTTACACAGGAATATAACAGGCTCAAGGCTGAATACGATTACATTGACGGACAATTCTGAAAACTCCGGGAGCGCACCTGAAAGGGTGTGTTTCTCGTTTATATAAATACTTTTTGACAGTCGCAGAGATGCGGCTGTTTTTTGTTGGAGGTGAAAGCGTATGGAACTTTCAGAAATAATGAAGCTTAGTCAGGAGGCTATCGCAGGACAGCCAAACGGCTCCGGCGGCTCGCCGGCTTGACGGGAGGTGGAACATTGAGAAAACTAAAAAAATACACACCTACTAAATTTATGGCAAAGGGATCATATTACGATAAGGATGCCGCCGATTATGCAGTCAGCTTTATAGAACAACTGCGGCACACAAAGGGAGAATTCTATAATCAGCCATTTGAACTGATCGACTGGCAGGAAAGAATAATCCGTGATATTTTCGGAACTATCCGTGCTGACGGTTATCGTCAATTCAATACGGCGTATATCGAGATATCGAAAAAATCAGGCAAAAGCGAGCTTGCGGCGGCTGTTGCACTATATATGCTTTGTGCAGATGGTGAGCAAAGAGCCGAGGTTTACGGATGTGCTGCTGACAGAGATCAGGCTTCTCTTGTTTTTGATGTTTCCTGCGATATGGTGCGGCTCTGTCCTGCACTGCGGAAACGCTGTGATATTAGACCGAGCCGGAAAACAATTCATTTTACACCGACCAACAGCACATATAAGGCTCTTTCTGCTGATGTTGCAGGCAAGTCCGGTGTTAATGTTTCCGCTTTGATTTTCGATGAACTGTGGGTTCAGAAGGACAGAAAATTTTTCGATATGATGACGAAGGGTACATCAGATGCAAGAAAAAATCCGCTGCATTTTATCATCACGACTGCCGGAAACGATACACACTCTATCTGTTATGAGTGGCATCAAAAGGCTATGGATATTATTTCAGGGCGCAAGGTTGATCCTACTTTTTATCCCTGTATCTATGGCGCAGAGGAGCATGAGGACTGGACTGACCCGAAGGTCTGGAAAAAGGCTAATCCTTCACTTGGTATCACAATTGGAATGGATAAGGTGCAAGCCGCCTGTAACTCAGCACGTCACAATCCGGGAGAAGAAAATGCTTTCAGGCAGCTCCGTCTGAATCAATGGGTCAAGCAGGCTGTCCGCTGGATGCCTATGGAGAAATGGGATAAGTGTGCATTTCCTGTTAATCTTGACGAGCTTGAGGGTAGAGTTTGCTACGGCGGTCTTGACCTGTCAAGTACTACTGATATTACGGCTTTTGTTCTTGTTTTTCCGCCGACAGACGAGGACGATAAATACTATGTCCTGCCCTATTTTTGGATACCGGAAGAAAATATCGATCTGCGTGTCAAGCGTGATCATGTTCCCTATGATATCTGGGAGCGGCAGGGTTTTCTTGAAACGACTGAGGGCAATGTTGTTCATTACGGCTACATAGAGAAGTTTATCGAACGGCTCGGTGAGCGTTTCAATATCAGAGAAAACGCCTTCGATAGGTGGGGCGCTGTGCATATGGTGCAGAACCTTGAGGGTATGGGATTTACTGTTGTTCCCTTCGGACAAGGGTTTAAGGACATGTCACCACCGACAAAGGAGCTTATGAAGCTGACGCTTGAGCAGCGAATAGCTCACGGCGGTCACCCAGTACTGCGATGGATGATGGATAACATTTTTATCCGAACTGACCCGGCAGGAAACATCAAAGCCGACAAGGAAAAATCTACTGAAAAGATAGATGGTGCAATAGCCACTATCATGGCACTCGACCGTACTGTCAGGTGCGGAAATGTTAATACAGAGAGCGTTTATGATTCCAGAGGTATTTTGTTCATATAGGAGGGATTTTTAATGGGAATTTTGAGCCGTATTTTCAGGAGCAGAGACGCACCCCGGAACGCCACAGCCGGCAGCGGATACAGTTTTCTGCTCGGCTCATCTGCAAGCGGAAAATCGGTTAATGAACGGTCCGCAATGCAGATAACGGCAGTGTACTCCTGTGTGAGAATACTCTCAGAAGCAGTAGCAAGCCTGCCGCTGCACTTATATAAATACACCGACACAGGCACAGCAAAGGCTACTGAACACTTGCTGTATTTTCTTCTTCATGACGAGCCGAACCCCGAAATGACTTCATTCGTATTTCGAGAAACACTAATGACGCACCTGCTTTTATGGGGCAATGCCTACGCACAGATTATCCGCAGCGGCAAGGGCGAGGTTCTTGCCTTGTATCCTCTTATGCCCGACAGAATGAATGTTGATCGTGATGAACACGGAGACATTGTGTATGAATATATGGTCAGTCAGGAGGATGCACCGATAAATAAAGGCTCTACGGTAAAGCTGTCACCGAGTGAAGTACTGCATATCCCAGGATTGGGATTTGACGGTCTTATCGGTTACAGCCCTATCGCAATGGCGAAAAATGCGATAGGACTTGCTATCGCAACAGAGGAATACGGCAGTAAGTTTTTTGCCAACGGTGCAACACCAAGCGGAATACTGGAATTTCCGGGAACTGTCAAGGAACCTGAAAGAATCCGTGAAAGCTGGAACAAGGGCTTTGGCGGTGAAAATAACCACAAGGTCGCAATCCTCGAAGAGGGCATGAAATATACTCCTATTTCAATTTCTCCGAATGAAGCACAGTTTTTGGAAACGAGAAAGTTTCAGATAGACGAGATAGCTCGTATTTTCAGAGTGCCGCCGCATATGGTCGGTGATCTGGAACGCAGTACTTTTTCAAATATTGAAAATATGTCGCTGGAGTTTGTCAAATACACGCTTGCACCCTGGGTGACAAGATGGGAGCAGAGTCTTTCTCGCTGTGTTTTTAATGATGATGAAAAGCGGCAATTATTTTTCAAATTCAATGTTGACGGACTTCTGCGTGGCGACTATCAGAGCAGAATGAACGGTTACGCAACGGCAAGACAGAACGGCTGGATGTCGGCAAACGATATCCGTGCATTAGAAAATCAGGATATGATTCCCGACGAGGAGGGTGGAAACCTTTACCTCATCAACGGAAATATGCTGCCCCTGAATCAGGCAGGAGCAGCCTACGAGCAAAATAATAACGGCATATCAGAAGGAGGCTGAATATGAACAAATTCTGGAAATGGAAAAAGCAAAAGGTCATCAATCAGGACGGCGGCGAGGGCGTTGAAAGAGTCCTTGAACTGCGTGGAACTATAGCAAGCGAATCGTGGTATGACGATGATATAACACCTAAGATGTTCAAAGACGAGCTGCTTTCTGGCGGCGGTGATATTACTGTCTACATCAATTCTCCGGGCGGAGATTGCGTGGCAGCGGCACAGATCTATAATATGTTGTCCGAATATCCCGGTAAGGTCACTGTGAAAATAGATGCGATTGCAGCGAGTGCAGCGTCTGTTATT
>JAFTCS010000169.1 GCA_017454565.1 Clostridia bacterium | reverse complement strand
GCTTACCATGCGTTCTGTCTGCCATAGCTGTATCTGTGAAAGGGAATCCTCCCCCACCAGTTCCTTTACATGGTCATATATTCCGTTCTGATAGCAGAATTCCGTGGTCTCAAAGGTACCGTTCTTCTCAGACCGGAATATGAAGTTTATTCCGGCATTTACGACAGCCTGCCTTTTTATAGTGTCGATATAATAATCATCAGAGATATCTATATCTGTGAACACTTCAAGATCAGGCTTCCAGCGGATACGCGTTCCGGTTTGCTTACCCGTATACTGCTCGCGTTTAAGGCCGCCGATATTCTCGCCCTTTTCAAAGTGGAGAGTAAATCTCGTTCCGTCACGCCTTATATCGACATCCATATACTCGGAAGAATACTGGGTGGAGCACAGTCCGAGACCGTTCAGTCCCAGAGAAAACTCATAGTTTTCGGCTTCGTTGTTGTTGTATTTTCCGCCGGCATACAGCTCGCAGAAAACCAGCTCCCAGTTATAGCGTTCCTCATTTTTGTTGTAATCTACAGGGATACCGCGGCCGTGATCCTCTATCTCTACGGAATTATCCGCATATTTTGTGACGGTTATTTCCTTTCCGTAGCCCTCTCTTGCCTCGTCAATGGAGTTTGAAAGTATCTCAAAAACGGAATGCTGACAGCCCTCAATGCCGTCAGAGCCGAATATTACCGCAGGACGCTTTCTTACACGGTCTGCACCCTTTAAGGAAGTAATGCTTTCGTTGCCGTAGTTGTTAGTGTTATTTTGGGTTTTTCTTGCCAAATCCTCATCCTCTTTTCTCAGAGCCTAATTATAATCTCAGCGCCGCACGTCTTTTGGACGTGTTTTCCGCTGACTTTTTCCTTTCCATGTGTCATTTGCGGGCAAATCTTCGTATCACATCTTCAAAGTAGCCTATTATCCAGTCCTCAAAGCATTTTCCGATGTACTTTGGCATGTCAAGGTCGTGTGAGAACTCCATGACCTCGCCTGCCATATCTCCTGCGCAAATAAGCACCGGACAGAAAGTTCCGTCGGTGTCAGCTATCTGGATAACTCCGTTATAAAGCTCCCGGCGCCTTTCCTCATAGTCAGCAGGACGCTCATGGGAGCTTATCTCTGACAAAACCGTGCAGGCGCTGTCCCATTTTGATTCAGTGAGCGCGGAGTCCACCATCACAGGCTTTTCACTTGAAAAATGAAAGGTGTAAAAATCAGTCTCACACCTCGCCATGGAATACGGAACACTGCGGTTTGAGTGTGCGTAGAAATTCTTCATCTCAAGCTGCTCAAGGGAGAGCATACCGAAATCCGGCCCTGCTCCTCCGTTCCCGACCTGCGTGAGAAATTCAACATAGCTAACCGGAAGCTTTATTCTGTGGCGCGCTTCAAAATCCCGCACCTCGGAAAGACCGGCCACCGGAGAAAACTCATACCGATGCAGCTCAGACCCGTACTGTCTCAGCTCACAGTCCAGCTCCTTTGCTTTTGCGGCAAGGCTCAGGACTTCCATGGCAAATGATGACATTTTGGGAAAGTCATTCGTAAAAATGCTCCTTATGCTGTCAAGTCCGGTTATATTCACACCTTCATCATCGCAGCGTATCATATCCAGACCGATGATGTCTGTTTCCAAATCTGTATTATCCGATATTTTTTTGATTTTGTCAAGTCCGAGTATTTCTACCGGTCCATTTTCGGCGACTGTATCAATTTCAGGCGTCATCATCCTCTGAGCTCCTTTATCTTGTCGCGCAGGTAGGCTGCGTGTTCAAATTCAAGCAATTTAGCGGCTGTTTTCATTTCCTTGGTAAGCTGTTCTATAAGCTTTTCACGCTCGGCGCGGGTCAGTTTCTTCTTTGGCTTTGTCTCATCCTCCGCATGAGTTGAGATCTCTATTATATCGCTGACCTTCTTGATGATCGTTTTGGGCGTGATATTGTGTTCCCTGTTGTATTTTTCCTGTATAGCGCGCCGGCGCTCGGTCTCGGTTATGGCTTTTTCCATGGAGTCGGTCACAACATCGGCATACATGATAACAGTGCCTTCGGCGTTACGGGCGGCTCGTCCGATGGTCTGTATTAGCGAGCGCTCACTTCGCAGAAAGCCCTCCTTATCGGCGTCAAGTATTGCCACCAGCGACACCTCGGGAATATCCAGACCCTCTCTGAGCAGGTTGATACCTACCAGTACGTCAAATTCGCCAAGACGCAGGTCGCGTATTATCTCCATGCGCTCCACAGTCTCTATATCGTGGTGCATGTACTTTACCTTTATTCCCATTGTGGAAAAATAATCCGTAAGGTCCTCAGCCATTTTCTTGGTGAGCGTGGTGACAAGCACCCTCTGATTCTTCTCTGTGCGCATGTTTATCTCTGAAATAAGATCGTCCATCTGACCCTCGGTAGGTCTGACGCTTATTTCAGGGTCAAGCAGACCGGTAGGTCTTATGACCTGTTCGGCAATCACCTGACTTTTCTCCTTTTCAAGATCACCGGGTGTCGCGCTGACAAATACCGCCTGATTGATCCTCTCGTAAAATTCGTCAAAGTTCAGCGGGCGGTTATCATAGGCAGACGGCAGACGGAAACCGAACTCCACAAGATTCTGTTTCCTGCCCCTGTCGCCGCCGTACATGCCTCTTACCTGCGGCAGAGTAACGTGTGATTCATCCACAAACAAAAGGAAATCCTCAGGAAAGTAATCAAGCAGAGTATAGGGCGCAGAACCCGGCTTCCTGCCCGAAAGCACCCTTGAATAGTTCTCGATACCCGTACAGAAACCGATCTCCCGCAGCATTTCAATGTCATATTTTGTGCGCTGCTGTATCCTTTCGGCTTCAAGCAGCTTGCCCCTGTCGGTAAAAAATTTCACGCGCTCCTCAAGCTCCTGCTCTATCTCGGCAATTGCGCCCTCCATTTTTTCACGCGGTATAATATAATGTGACGCAGGATATATGGCAGCATGACGGACGGTGCCTTTTATTTTTCCGGTCAAAGGCTCCACTTCTGCAATGCGGTCTATCTCGTCGCCGAAAAATTCCACTCTGATAATCGTGTCTGAGGATGCCGCCGGGAATATCTCCACAACATCGCCTCTTACACGGAATTTGTTTCGGGTAAAATCTATGTCGTTGCGCTCGTATTGAAGCTCTACCAGCTTGCGGAGCAGCTCATCCCGGGGCTTTGTCATGCCCTCGCGCAGAGAGATAACCATGGTGCGGTAATCTATCGGGTTGCCGAGCGAGTAAATGCACGAAACGCTGGAAACGATGATGACGTCCCGGCGTTCCGAAAGCGCAAGTGTAGCCGAATGACGCAACTTGTCTATCTCGTCATTAATGGAGCTGTCCTTTTCAATATAGGTGTCAGTGGTGGGAACATAAGCTTCGGGCTGGTAATAATCGTAATATGACACAAAATATTCCACAGCATTATCCGGAAAGAACTCCTTGAACTCGGAGCAAAGCTGGGCGGCAAGCGTCTTGTTGTGAGCAAGCACAAGCGTGGGACGGTTTAGTCTTTCTATAATGTTTGCCATGGTAAAGGTTTTTCCCGAACCGGTCACGCCTAAAAGGGTCTGCTCCTTATGACCCTTCCGGATACTCTTTACAAGCGTCTCAATAGCCTGCGGCTGGTCTCCCGTAGGCTGATAATCCGAAACTAATCTGAATTTGTCCAAGCGTCTGCCTCCTTTAACATTAGCAGAAATGTATCTGAAATTTACAAATTATAGCTGATACTTTTATTCAATTAAACAATAAAGTTTCGCTCAAGCCTTTTCAAAGGCTTGAGGTTTCCAAAGGCAGAGCCTTTGGTCAGGGGTTCGGGGTCTTAAAGCCCCTGACTTCTCAGGCGTTATGCCTGTCCTTGACAAAGGACAGGCTCATAAAATTATTTCATTGAATATTAGTATGACTGCGTTTCTTTCTAAGCAGCGAACCCTTTGGTATGATGACATCGGTGTTGACGGTAAGCTTCTGCATGGCATGAGGTGCTGACTCAATAGCCTCACCCTGATCGTTGAACATATTATCGACCTTGAAACCGAAAGGTATACCCGAAGGCGGCAGGATATCAAGCTCATCACCGCAGAAGAAACGGTTGCGCTGGGTCAGGTAGGCAGTTCCGTCCCTGTAATCGTCACAAACGGCAACCACTTCATACTTGCGTATGTATCCGCCGTCAGAGGTACTCTGTCCCGGCTCACCGCCGTAGAAAAATCCTGTGTTGTATGCCCGGTGGCTGACCTTTTCAAGCTCTTCCTTTATCCATGGTGCCAGAGTCCAGTTCTCGCCCTGAGCATAATAATCGTCAAGTGCATGCCGGTATGCGTTAGTTGTGACGGCAACATAATAGGCTGCCTTTGCCCTGCCCTCTATCTTCAGACTTTTGACGCCGGCTTTCAGCAGATCGTCAATGTGCTCGATCATGCACAGGTCGCGTGAGTTATACAGGAAAGTTCCGCCGTCCTCCTCTATGACAGGGAAAAATTGTCCCTCGCGGTGCTCCTCATACAGATAA
Source organism: Clostridia bacterium (assembly GCA_017454565.1). Lineage (GTDB taxonomy): Bacteria > Bacillota > Clostridia > Oscillospirales > Acutalibacteraceae > UBA1213. Next base: position 6,166 of record JAFTCS010000169.1, on the reverse strand, counting down.
TACTTCCACCGACAGGGCTGGGCGCAGTCTCCGCGGTTGGCGTCTCTGCCTGTAAGGTAACTGGAGATAAGGCATCTGCCCGAAAAAGACACACACATTGAGCCATGAACGAAAGTTTCTATTTCAAGTCGCGGATCGGTCTTTGCGCGTATGCCTGCAATATCGTCAAGCGTAAGCTCCCTTGCAAGCACTACCCTCGAAGCACCCATATCATACAGCATCCGCGCCGTCTGATAGTTCACCACTCCTGCCTGAGTCGAAACATGGCGTTCGACACTGGGCGCATATTTTGCGGCAAGAGACATTACCCCCAGATCAGCGATAATGAAGGCATCTGCACCGCAGTCGGCTACGGCTTCAAGAAACTGTGGCATACGGTCGATCTCACTGTTGCGCGGAAGGGTATTGCAGGTAACATAGACCTTTACATTCTTTTTGTGGGCCTTTTCAATGGAAGCTCTAAGAGTGTCCATATCAAAATTTGCCGGCGCACTTCTCATCCCGAACTGTTTGCCGGCAAGATATATTGCGTCAGCACCAAAATTCAGAGCATTGTCAAAGCATTCAGCGTCTCCCGCAGGAGACAGAAGCTCTCCTTTGATCATTATTATCACCTTTTCTGAGAAATATATAAAAACCATTATGATTATATCATCAATGCTTTTATATTTCAATCTTAACTTTGCGCGCATAATTCCTTACAGGAAAACGGCCGGATCGTACCGTCAGAATACTTATTAAAATCATTAATAATTTGATGTGATAATATTCGTAATTCTCATTATTTTACGATAATCTGTGATATTACATAATTTTACATTATTTTTTTAACAATTATTCAATGAAATTTCGATAAAAAGGTTGCAATTTGCTTTCGTTTTGTGTAAAATGTATATAGCAATATTTTATAGTAAGTCAATTATGTAGTTTAAGCTTAAAATAAAAAAAAGTGAGGGAAAATAAATGTCAAACAGACTTTTTCAGGGTGTTATCCACCAGATGCGAGACACTATTGACCGTACGATAGGCGTAATTGATGAGACCTCAGTAGTTATAGCCTGCAGTGAGCTTGGCAAGATCGGCGAGGTAAACGAGCACATTACTTCGGAAATGCTCACCTCTAATGCCCCCTTTGTGCTCAACGGCTACACATACAGATCCTTCGGAAACAAGCCCAGAGGCGAATATGCTGTCTTTGTGGCCGGCAACGATTATGCAGCCCAGAAATATGCGGCTATTCTTGCTATTTCCTTGGGAAGCATCAAGCAGTATTATGACGAGAAGTATGACAGGGGCAACTTTATCAAGAACGTCATCCTTGACAACATTCTTCCAGGCGATATCTACCTCAAATCCCGCGAACTGCGCTTCAATGCAGATGTGTCAAGGGTTTGCTTCCTTATCAAGATCTCCACAAAGACAGATATTTCCGCTTACGATGTAATACAGAACCTCTTCCCCGACAAGGCCAAGGATTTCGTTATCAACATCAACGAGACCGATATTGCTCTTGTCAAGGAGATCAAGAACGATACCGACTCAAAGGATCTTGAAAAGCTTGCAAGTTCCATCGTCGATACACTCAGCGGAGAATTCTATACCCACTGCGTCATCGGCATCGGCACACCGGTGACCGGCATCAAGGATCTTGCCCGTTCCTTTAAGGAAGCTCAGGTAGCTCTTGAGGTCGGCAAGGTATTCGATACAGAAAGAACCATTATCAGCTACGATAACCTTGGTATCGCAAGACTTGTTTATCAGCTCCCCACAACCCTCTGCGACATGTTCCTGAAAGAAGTGTTCAAGAGAGGCTCTATCGAATCCCTCGACCAAGAGACACTGTTCACCATCCAGCGTTTCTTTGAGAACAACCTCAATGTTTCCGAGACTTCAAGAAAGCTCTTCGTACACAGAAATACTCTCGTTTACCGTCTTGAAAAGATAAAGAAGCTCACCGGTCTTGATCTGAGAGAATTTGAGGATGCTATCGTGTTCAAGGTAGCTCTTATGGTCAAGAAGTACCTCTCATCCAATCCTATCAAATATTGATAAATTCATCTCCCTGTGCTGATGTACAGGGAGATTTTTTCGGTTCGTTGTGCAAAGTCAATTAAAACTCTCTGCGTATACATAACAGAGAGTTTTTTGAACAGATCAGATCTCGACAGTCTTTCCGGTGGAAAGATATTCAAGCCGGCGCATGCGTGTTTTCATAAAATTGTACTGCTCAACACCGGTGCAGTGACAGCTGTAATATTCGGTGTCAAAAGAGTCAAGCATCCTGGCAATTTCTTCAAGCCTTTTTCCGGGAGAGAGCTTCGACAAATGAAAGCCGCCTATAAGTACATCCGGTCTGAAATGTGACTCAATATTGTTTATTCCCCGGTGCGAACATCCGCTTATGAGTATTCTTCTTCCGCTTTCTTCTATAATCAGATAGTTTTCATGACGGAAATCATCAGGAAGAAACTCACCGTCAACCAGCATATTAAGTCCGAAGGAACCGAGATCGAGGACAGTCTCCATATTCTCGCCGGAATCAAGCGTCAGACCTTCTGCAATCCGGGTGATACCCTCGGTCAGAACGATGCGGCCGCTGTTTTTCAGCTCAGGGTCAAGACCTATATATTTTTCGGTACCGTTATAATATGAACCAAAGGCATGCTTGTTCATGTAGATCATGGCATGGTCGTTCAGTTCAAGAAATTTTTTCAGTCCGCCGCCGTGGTCATAGTGTCCATGTGAAAGTACAGCGACATCAACACTTGAGAGGTCAACACCAAGCGCTTTCGCATTATCTGCAAACAGTCCGCTCTGACCGGAATCGAAAAGCAGATGATGTGCGCCTGTCTCGATATAAAGACTAAGCCCATGTTCACACGGAAGCCCGCAGGCAGAGGTGTTTTCGGCTAAAACAGTAATTTTCATTGTATATCCCTCACCTTATAAAAATTGCAAAAACAGCCTGAAGCTGCAAACGCGGTTTCAGGCTGTAAACACTTATCCTATTATTTGCACACCCAGATATGGCTGCTGAGCGGTTCAAGCATGCTGCCGCCGCCGAAATCATGTACCTTGCCTGTTACAAGGTCATCAGCAAGACCATAGCCTGCATCGAAATGAGCTGTATAGGGCTGACTGTCGGCATTTATGGCAACAAACACACGCTGACCGTCAAAGTCGCGCTGCAGTATGCACTGCCTGTTTGTGAGCACCGGGATCTTTATGTCGCCGTAGCAGAGAGCCTTGCACTCGCGGTGAGCCTTTGCAAGCCTGCGGATGTGTTCGGTAAGCTCGTTGGTTTCAGGCTTTTCAAAGCACGGACGCAGAGCCGGGTCTCCGTCTTTCTTTTCGGCCTTGGCGCCCCATTCACTGCCGTAGTACACACACGGAATACCGGGCATGCCGAAGAGCATAGTGTAAACCAGCGGCAGATGCTCAGGATTCGTCAGAATACTTGCGATACGGGTAACGTCATGGTTGTCGGCAAAGCAAAGCAGATGCAGACCTCTGTACATGCACCACTGCTCCGGACCAAAGCGGTTTTTCAGTGAGTGACAGATCTCAAACATATTCATTGAGTTAAAGCTTGAGAAAAGACCCTTATAGCACTCGTAGTTGGTAGCTGAGTGCAGCATGTCCTGATTCACCCAGCGGGAGTAGTCTCCGTGGAGAAGCTCTCCAATGAGGAAGAAATCCTCTTTGAGTCCGTTGGTAAATGCCCGCAGACGCTTGAGGAAGTCGAAATCAAGACAATATGCAACGTCAAGGCGGATGCCGTCAATATCGAAATAGTCCACCCAGAACTTCACGGCATTCAAAAGATGGTCAACCACTGCCGGGTTCTTCAGATTGAGTTTCACAAGGTCATAGTTGCCTTCCCAGCCCTCGTACCAGAGTCCGTCATTGTAGTGGCTGTTGCCGTCAAAGTTTATATGGAACCAGTCCTTATACGGAGAATCCCACTTTTTCTCGCAGACATCGCGGAACTGCGGGAAACCTCTGCCCACATGGTTGAACACGCCGTCCAGAACGACCCTTATTCCCTTTTCGTGCAGCTTGTCGCATACAAGCTTGAAATCCTCGTTTGTACCCAGACGGGTATCTATTTTACAGTAATCTCTTGTGTTGTAGCCGTGGGTATCGGACTCAAAGACCGGTGAGAAGTATACCGCATTACAACCAAGCTCTGCAATGTGATCGACCCAGTCTATGACCTTTAGTATCCTATGCTCCTGTACCCCGTCATTTTCAAAGGGTGCACCGCAGAATCCAAGCGGATAGATTTGATAGAATACTGCCTCGTATCCCCAATTTCCCATTTTACTATTCTTCCTTTCGTATACAAACTCGCTCTCCTGAGCGAAATTCACCCTGCGTCACTGCGCAGGGCACTACAATATAATACATTATTTATGCAGATTTGTCAATATTAATCTTAAATAAATATGTTTTTTGTGTATTACCACAGAGTGTTTAATGTTACTGTCTGCAACCCGAAATTTTTTCATTATTATTGATTGATATAACAAACAGTCACCCACCGGGCAGGTGGTTTTACTTATATAAAAAGACGCCCTCGCGATGAAGGCGTCCTGATATTGGTCATTCTTTTGAGGGCGGATTTTCTATTGCTTCCGTATGGATAGTAGTCTTGTCGGTATTAACGGATACAGTCTCATGCTTCTGGTTCTTAAATACCAGCTTGAGGAAGATCGGGCAGAGAATGGACGTTACTACAATGAGCAGGATGGTAGGAACCAACGGGTCAATGCCGACAAGCGTCTTGCCGTCATAGCATATAAGGCTCTGGCCGGTCGCGTAAATCGCAAGGGCAACCTCTCCCCTGGCTATCATACCGCAGCCGATGGTAAGAGATTCACGCCTGTTATACTTGAATGGTCTGGCAACAAGCGAGCATCCGACGATTTTTCCGATAATGCCAAGAAGAACAAACACCAAAGCGAATACAAGCTCCGAGCTTTTGAAGTTGCTGAAATCTGCACTGATACCTATATAGGCAAAGAATATCGGTGTGAATATCATGTAACCGCTTATGACGACCTTTCTGTCAACGAAAGAAGTATCCTTCAGTCCGCTGAGCATCAGACCGGCCATATAGGCGCCGGTTATCGCTGCCACTCCAAAGAGCTTCTCTGCAAAAAAAGCATAGAAAAAGCACATTGCCAGCGCAAAAATGCCTGTGCGTCTTTTGTGGGGATATCTTTTGGTCATATACTTGAAGCATATTCTCAGGATAATACCCAGACCGATCGTAAACACGAAGAAGCCAGCAGCCTTGAGCAGTGTCATTGTAACGTCTCCGCCGCCGCCGATAGCGGTGACAATACTCAGCAGGATAATACCCAGAACGTCGTCTATTATGGCGGCACTAAGCACAGTAGTGCCTACCCTTGTGTTGAGCTTGCCAAGCTCTTTCAGTGTCTCAACGGTTATGCCTACACTTGTAGCGGAAAGGATCATGCCGACAAACAGGGCGTTCATTATTTTTTCATGTGTAATGTCGCCGCCCATAAAAAGCAGTGCTCCGCCCGTACCCAACGCAACAGGCAGCAGAACACCGGCCAGGGCAATCGCCGTTGCTGCAAGTCCGCTGCTTTTCAGTTCATGGAAATCGGTCTCAAGTCCGCTGGAAAACAGAATGAATACCACGCCGATCTGCGAAAAGCTTTTCAGCACGTCCATTTCAACGGGACTCGGAGTCACAAGACCGCGGAAAGAACCAAGTCCTAACTGACCAATAATTGCGGGACCTATCAGCAGTCCGGCAATTATCATACCTACCACCTGCGGCAGACCAAGTTTTCGCGTGATAATGCCGAAAAGCTTGGTAAACAGCAGTATCATTGCACAGTAGTACAAAATGTTGATTACTTCAAATTCCATTTATATATCCCTCTTTTTAAGCGAATACCGAAAAAATATAATAATCCGGTATTTTCTTTTTTCCGAAAGCTATTGTACTACTTATAATTCTTTATGTCAAACAGTTTTTACGATACATCACACGACCCTTAAACAAGCTGCCGATAAATATTCAGTTCTTTCAAAATCCCTGACATTTCCTCCAGGGCAACCGCATGAAAAAAACTCCTCAAAATCGACAACACAAAAGTTTCGCCCGCCTTTTCAAAGGCGGCAGGGT
>JAFTCS010000168.1 GCA_017454565.1 Clostridia bacterium | reverse complement strand
GTACTATAATAATTAAGAAATTTCAGAAAAACATTTTTATGGGAGGCTGCTATGCCAAGGAGCTTTTTCTACAGCATAAACCTATTGATAAAAAGCGATTCACATCTTAATAAAGCTATCTCCTCTGTCATTGCAGACGAAGATTATTTTCTTGAACACGTTCAGCTTATCCTGATCGACTCCGTATGCAGCGAGCAGAGTATTGCGATATGCACCGAGTTCAACAAGAAATATCCCAAGAACATATATTTTGTTGACGCCGCCGGAAGGTCTGAGGCAGCGGCTTATAACGATGCAAAAACGCTGAACTTCGGGCATTACATTGCCTACATTGACAATTACGGCGAGTATTCCCCGAAAACTCTCAGCACACTGCAGAGCAGAACGCTTAAATCCTTGAAGATACCGCTGCTGTGCATTGAACCGGTGGTATCTCTCGCCGGAGAAAAAGATAAAGCATATACAAAAGACATACCAAAGGGCATAGTCGAATTAAAAGAAACGCCTGACCGTTTCATTCTTATGCCGGGATGCTGGTTCTTCAATAAAAAGATAGCAGATATGCTGGTATTTGATGAGAACGTGCCGTTTCAGGCTGATGTAAAATTCATTGCAGAGGCATTATTGCAGACCTATTCATACATATTCACGAATGACTTCCGCTATACGACCACTCTGCCCTCTGACCATGATCTGTTCCGATATGTGCCCCAGTACAGCAGGTTTTTCTATACAAGCTGCATTTCTTCTCTTGTGATACCTATGCTGATAAACTACCCTGCTTCGGCACTGGTCCAGTCAATGATGATGTATCTGATATGCAGCCGCTTTGCACTGAACGCCGACGAAAAATACAAGCATGTTATCATCGGCAGTTTTGTGGATGAATTTCTGGACAAGGTTTCGGAAGCCTTGCGGTATATCGACAATTCGATCATACTGAACCGGAATATATGCAGAATGTGCGGTCTTGACGATGAGATGCCGTTCAGACTGCTGAGACTCAAATACAAGCAGCCCGAGCTTAAGCCGACCGTAGACCTCGTGCTGCCAAAGGATCAGGTGGAAAAGAGCTATTACAATTCCCGCATGCGGCTTGAAAAGACCGTGCTCAGCGGTGAGCTGGCTGCTCATTACGAGCTGGCGCTCATAGGTACTTCAAGGGATATCTCCGCCAATATTACCGCCGTAAACTACGACGCCGACGGGCTTTATATTGACGCTGTGCTCTGCGGATGCTCCTTTCTTGATGACAGCAGCTACCGTATTTTTGTAAACATCAACGGCGACAGATATCCGGTCATCAGCTCCGGAGTATATACACTGAAAAAATGCTTTGACATACCGTTTCTAAAAAGATATTCTTTCCGTTTCTTTGTGCCTGTAAGCAGCGGTAAAAAGATAGACACCGTATTTTTAGCAATGAAGTACCAGAACCTTTCTTTTCGCATAGGTATGACATTTGACGGGGTATTTTCCAGACTTTCAACGGATATAAAAAACAGCTATTGGAGTTTCCTTGACAGGGTAATGACATACGACAGAAAATCCCAGTCCATAGTTATACGCAGGGCTACAAACAATCTTCTGCGCATGTGCGAGAGCAAATTTTTAGCTGAGGCAGGCGCTAAAGTAAGCTTTTCCGAAGCTATGTACTATAAGCAGCTTCGCAAGAGCATACGGAGCACAGTTGAGGAAAAGGCGGGCAGCAAGTTTCTGCTTTTTTATGACGAGCTGGGGCTGAACTCCAACGGAAATATACTGTTCAGGTATTTTTCCAAGCACATAAAAAATGATAAAGCGGAAATATACTATGCTGCCCGCAGAGACACCGAAGAATTCGACTATCTTCTTTCAGAGGAGTACAGCGGTGTGCTGGAGCTTGACACCAAAAGGGCAAAGATAATCTCCGCCAGTGCCGACTTCATATTTGCCACGGACTGCGACGTTTATGAATCCCTCATGTTCAGCAGCACTGATATAATGTTTCTGAAAGACCTTATTAATGCCAAAATCATTTCAGTGAAGGACTTCTTCATAACCTATGCCACAGCGCAGTTTGACAACAGGCTGAGGGACAACACCCAGTTTTTCTTCTGCGCGTCCGAACGTGAAAGGGAGCATATTACCCGGAGCATATATGACTATGATGAATCCATGACCAGAATAACCGGTTACCCGATATTTGATACCCTGGCAAACGAACCTGAAAAGCTTATACTTATCGCGCCCGGTGACAGAAGACAGTTCTGCATATATGACAATTCGGACTTTTACCGATTCTCCGAGAGCCGTTTCTTCAAGCTGTATAATGACATACTTACAGACATAAGGCTGCACGAGGCTATGAAGGAAAATGGATACAGGATAGCTGTTCTCATGCCTTTTTCAATCGAGAAGTATCTCAGGCTGTTCCACAGTGATGACCTGGTACAGCTCTATGAATGCAGCGACAGTAATGAAGCCGAGCTGGTAAAAAAAGCCGCTGTTCTTATCACTGACTACTGTGAGCTGCAATTCAGGTTTGCATATCTTGACAAACCTGTGGTCTATTATTATCCTCAGGGACTTCCCGTACAGCAGGAATACAAGAATGAGGGTCTTGCTCGCAGCAGCTTTGGCAAGCTGTTTTTCGACCACAACTCACTGACAGATCACCTTATCACAGAAATGAAAAATAACTTTCCGCAGCCGGAAAGCTATTCAAAGCAAAATAACGAGTTTTTCAGATATCACGATAAAAACAACTGCCTGAGGATATTAAGAACCACGAAAAAGCTGTTCCTTTCGGATATATTTGAAAACTCAAAGTAATATATCCTCAGATAAAGCCCCTGAAACCCTGAACAAAAAACGACCGATGAACCATGTGCTATAGTTCATCGGTCGTTTTTATTTTAAGCCGCTGCGTTTTCAAAGAGAGATATCAGCTTTGATATAAAATCATTGTCCGGATTACTCAGGGTGTTGAATATAACGTAACCCAGCGCCGCCGAAATGAAAACCGAGGAAATTATCATGTACCCCCGCGCATAGGCGCGTACGCATTTATCTGTATTGGAGCCAAAGGAAAGCGCCATGGCTGAAAAAATATTCACAAGCGGTATCAGGAAAAGTATCTGTAGAGCGAGCGCTTTTACAGTATTAAAACCGCGCTTTGGCTGCTCCGGTTCCGTTTCGGTTTCCGGATGTTCTTCACTGCTTACAGAATGATATTTCACTGAGTAGAGTTTCCTTGTTTGTTCCTCCGCCTGAGCGTTTAGACTCTTCAGAGTATCTCTGTCAAACACCTTGCGAAACGGCGGCTGTTCAAGAGCTTCTATCTCTGCGCGGGTGCGCTCACGGCGGTAGATCTCCTCGGCAACGTCATAAACTATACCGTTTGAACGGAAACAGCGTCTGTAATCCGAGTAGGAATATATGTCGCTGACACTGTCGCACTCCTCTACCGTACCTGTACATAGATCTTCCGCCGGCATGCTCTGCAAAATCTCAGGCTCCTGAACCGGCGAATCGTCATTCAGGGAAGATTTCACATTATTTTGGCTGCCGCAGTCTGTTGTTCCCCTTCCGTTTTCCGCAGACTCAAACAACAGAGTAAGGCTGCCCTTTTTCTCTGCTGTTTTTTCGGTCACGCTGCCGCTGTCCGGATATGTATGACCGTTTTTATTCTTCGTTTTCTTTTTCTTGTCCACACATGGATACTCGGTGTATTCAACTGCGGGCAGACCCGTCTCGTCGATCTCCACCGAAAATTCAGCGCTGTTTGAAAGCAAGTCAATGGTTTTGCAAGGCATAATGACCCTCCGAATAATTATTCGGCGGATAAACGCAGGATATCAGAAGCGGTTCATAACCAGACCCGTAATAAGCTTTGGATAGAAATAGGTGGATTTCTGGGGCATTTTCTCACCTGCTGCCGCAACGTCGCGTATCTCTGTGACCTTGGTAGGATTAAGTATGAACGCACACTGTGCGCTGCCGTTCTTAACGCTTGCGATGGCGTCATCAAACTGCTTTACATAGGTGAGATTGATCTGTTTTGCCATGTTCTCGGCATCAATGCCAAGTATTTTCTCAAGCACGAGGGTATGCAGCACGGTAACGTCAAGCCCCTGAGAAGCGGCGCTCTTATCCGGAAGAAGCTTTGCAAGCACGTCAACATCCCTGAGCACCAGAAGCGTGTAGCCGCTTCCGCCGCAATAATATGCAAAAGCCTTTTTGCCCTCATCATACAGCACTTTAAGGTCGGCTTCAGCAGTGGAGATGTCGCTTTTTTCAGTAACCTCAAAGTATTCCTTGCAGCCCTCAATAAGCTTTTCACTGTCGAAGTTTTCAAGTTCTCTGACAAGCCTGTGTGTAGGAAGCACCACAAGACCGGGATGCTCCATGTCAACAAGCATCATCATAACATAGTCCTCTTCGCCTGTGCCCTTGTTATTCTCACGGCAATAGTTGCGGTAGTTGAGAGCCGTTTCGTAGCGATGGTGGCCGTCTGCGATGTAGAGCTTCTTGTCTGCAAAGGCAGCACTGATGGCTTCGGTTTCAGCCTTGTCGGTAACGATCCAGAGTCTGTGCGTCACGCCGTCGTTGTCGGTGATCTCATAAACAGGCTTGTCTTTGGAAAGCTCGTCAAGCTTACCTGTAATGAAATGCTGCGAATCCATATACAGTGAGTAGATCTGGCTGAAGTTGCAGTCAGTGGCCTTCATCAGATTGAATCTGTCCTCTTTTGCCTTTGAAAGAGTTTCCTCGTGAGGAAGCACTATACCCTTTGAGAATTCCTCCAGCTTTACTCTGACGATGCAGCCTTTGAAGCTTGTGTGCAGACCGTTGACCGTAAATTCCTCCTCGTAGATGTAGACACCTTCCTCACTGTCCTGGGTGAGAATACCCTGCTCAAGCCACTTGTTCAGAGTAGCGGAAGCCTCGTTATACGGGTCATCACCTTTTGGAAGCTCCAGACGGATAATGTTGTTCGGGTTTTTGCTGAGGTAGCCCAGTCTCTGCTCTTCGCTGATGATATCGTACGGAGGACAAACAAGCTCACTGATATCACCTGCTTTTTCCGTGTTGAACCTGAGTGCCCTGAAAGGTCTGATCTCTGCCATTGTCAAAATCTCCCCTTTTCTTTTTTTGTATAACTGTTTACTATTTTACAATTAACCAGGGGTCATGTCAATAGCTTGTTTGATATGCGTTTCTCTGCCGTGTTATAATAATATCACGGTCTTTTTGAAAAACTGCTTGAAAAATGTTGACCCCGAAGCTTTTTAAAAGTTTCGTTACTGATACGGCTTACTCGCTGAGCGCCTTTTCGAGAGCAAGCGCAAGCTGATCCGGGCAGGATGTACCGCGGAACCCGCACTGGATATTTTTGCACCTCTTAATGACGTCTTCGGCTTTCATTCCTTCTGCAAGAGCCGCAACGCCCTGAGTATTACCCATGCAGCCGCCGTTGAAGCGGATATTTCTGACAATACCGTCCTCAAGCTCGAATTCAATAGAACGCGAGCAGGTGCTTTTTGTCTTATAGGTAAAATTCATCTATCTCACCTCACTATAATATAAAAGAAAACCGATGCCGTAACAGACATCGGTGTGAAAAACGATCAATCGCTGGTATAAGGCATAAGAGCAAGGTATCTTGCGCGCTTGATAGCAACAGTAAGCTCTCTCTGATGACGAGCGCATGTGCCTGTTACTCTGCGGGGCAGAATCTTGGCTCTCTCCGAAACGAAACGACGGAGCCTTGAAATGTCCTTATAATCAATAACATCAACCTTGTCAACGCAGAATGCGCAGACCTTCTTGCGACCCTTGCGGCCGCCTCTGCGGTTGTCTCTTTCAGGTCTTTCAGCCATTTGTAGTTCCTCCTTTTTAGTGTGTTAGAAAGGCAGATCCTCATCGCCGGGCAACTCCATAAAGTCGCCGTCATCACCGCTGGTGTATGAGGGCGCAGGCTTGGGCGCCTCCTGACGATAATTATTCTGCTGGTAGCTGCGCTGTGAACCGCCGCCGTTGCCGTTTCCGTTTCCGTTACCGTTACCGGAATCTCCCTTTGAATCACAGAACTCAACATTGTTTGCAAACACCTCAAATGTGTAGCGCTTGTTGCCGTCCTTGTCGATATAGGAGCCTGTTCTTATCTCGCCGATAATAGCAATGCGT
>JAFTCS010000167.1 GCA_017454565.1 Clostridia bacterium | reverse complement strand
CTCCGAAGCCGCATACAGCTCCTCTTCAAACAGCCTGCCGCCCGCATAGCGTCTGATCTGTCTGGTATATATCCGAAACTCTCCCGAGCCGCCGGCAATTACAGTTTTAAGTCCGGGCCATATCCTTGGCAGTATCGGCGTTTCAAAGCCCTGTGCAAAAACTTCTGCAAGCTCGTCCGCACGCTCGGGATGCTGCTCGCCGCCAAGCGTCCTGCCCTCACGCATATCACTGAGCAGCAGATCATAGTGCTTTTCAAGATAGTGGAACATATCTAAAAGATACCAGGAAAACGGTGCGATTATGCGTGTCACGTTTCTGTCAAGCAATGCGTAGAGCAGCTTTTCGTGATAGGAGCAGAGACCGTTCGGTGTAAAATAGTGTTTTCTCGGTGATGTAACGGCACCGTCACTGTGCGGGAGCCTGAATGACTCATACCGCAGCTCATGTTCTATTGCCTGCAGCGCAGCCCCCGTAACAGAATCAAGATAGGTGCCGTCTGCATATTTGTTTTCAGAACGAATACTCTGCATCAGCAGGAAGGTGCTGCCCCCCTGAGATAACAGCGCTCTTAACTCATCTGCGTTTTCCTCTGCCTGGCGTGCCGTATAGGGTATCATCTTTCTGCGGCCACTGCTGCCCGAAGTCAGGGCATAGCCCTTTATCGGCTCGCTGCAGAAGATATCTGATTCACCTATCCTTGTCGTCAGTTCGATAAACGGTGAATAGGTATCATAGTCTGTGACAGGGACACGTTTTTGGTATTCCTCTATCGTCTTGATTGTCTCAAAGTCCCAGTCATCGCCAAGCTCTGTGTCCTGCTTGTCTTTGAGTATCCTGCGCAGCACCTCTGCCCCGTCATCAAACAGATCGAAGCCGAGAACTATCCTCTCGTTTTCTTCTGAAATGCGTCTTAGTTCAGACGCTGACAGGAATTTCTCGTGCGGCTCGGGTCTTTTGATACTCTGATAAAAAGGCAGAAAGCACTCACGGATATCTCTGCGTACAGAGATATCCCACTGCTTCTTTTTTATCTCCTCTGCCACCATTTTCATATGTCCCAGAAACAGATACCGCATATCGAAGCCAAGCTCGAGCCCCAAAGCCAGCTGTTTTGAAAGATCGTGACAGATGCGCAGAAGGCGTTCTTCCGACAGAACGGCAGATTGCATAGTCGAACCGTGGTGCATAATATAAATGTAGCCTATAAGCTGCGGAAAAACAGCGACCGAGGCGGCGAAGCTCAGACATTCAAGATTGAACACCACGTCTTCCTCGTACTTTATGTCCTCACGAAAACGGATATGATGCTCCTGCAGAAACGCTGAGCGAATGACCTGACAGCTCATCATCATATTTGCCATGGTAAGGAGCTTTTTAAGCTCCGGATCGCCTTTTTTTATGCAAAGCAGAGGCTTTATCTGGGAAAACCGCACACGGTTATCGAGAAATGATGATATGCTGTCATCCTCCTCCTGACGTTCACCTCTGTATTTCCCGAGATCTGCGCCCGTTTTGTCCATGCCGCTGATTATAGTTGAAAGGCATCTCGGTGTCAGCTGATCGTCGGAGTCAAGAAAAGTGATATACGTTCCGTGAACACGCTCAAGCGCAAAATTCCTGGGGCTTGAGGCGGTGTGCTTGTCATTGTTCAGTTCGTAGATACGGACGTATTGCAGATGAGCAGTACGTTTGCGTACAAAGTCTGAGTAAGACGGATCGCAATTGTGGATAACTATTATCCATTCTATCCTGTCTGGCGACAGGATCTGCGCTTCCATAGAAGCAGCTGCTGATGAGAACAGTTCATGATCTGTGTTGTGAAACGGTGTTATGACCGTGATCGTTGATCTGTCCATATCAGTTCCATCCATTCTCTGAATTTGCAGAGCCCTCGGGCATTCCCGGAAGGATAAGACCGCCGTCGATCCGCAGTGTCACTCCAGTTATATACGATGCTTTGTCGGACGAGAGAAACACAACCGCATTGGCGATATCCTCAGGCACTGCCGCTCTCCCGAGAGGTATCTTTTTTCCGAGCTCGTCCCAGAAATCCTCTTTGACAGAAGCTGCCCCGTCAAGAAAGCGCTTGTCCCAGAAATAATCTGTGTCGGCAGCATACGACATCGCCGCCATTTCTTCCTTTGAGCGGATACGGACAGCACCCGGTGCTACGTTGTTTATTCTGATGCCGAACGGCGCAGTATCGAGTGCGAAAGCTTCGACAGCACGATTGAGCCCTGCTTTCATACCGCAGTACAGACCGCAGTTAGGATATACCCTTTCGCCTCTTGATGATGTTATGTTTATGATACTGCCCTTTATACCGTGGTCTTTCATATACGCCGAAGCATAGCTCATCATCATTATATAAGTCCTGAAATCGAGATTGACAAGAAAATCGAAATTCTCGTCATCAAACTCATATATCGGCTTAGGCTTGTTGACACCGGCATTATTGACAAGAAGATCCAGACCGCCCAAAGCACTGACAGCCTGCTCAAACAGATGCTTTGCTCCGTCCTTCACGGAAAGATCGGACTCGAAAGCGTATGCCTGACAGCCTTCGCTTTGGATAGCCTGTGTTGTAAAACGAACGGCATCTTCGGAATTCTGCTCCTTTGGATAATAGGAGAAGGCGATATCATACCCCTCTTTTGCCAAAGCTATTGCGATCCCTCTGCCGATACCTCGCTCGCCACCCGTTATCAATGCTTTTTTCACAACGATCCCCCCTTGAAATAATAGGTCTTATAATCGGTACATTTATTGATAGTGCATTATTGACGTATTTATATTTACTATTCTTTTATACCATATTTTGCCGAGATAGTCAATGCTTTTATTGCAAGGAAACCATCGATCTCTGATCGGAGTCGGTTTATCCGGAATAATCTTGACTTGGTTAAAATCATCTGTTATAATATAATCAAAGAACAAAGCAGAGGTGCGGCATGAATACTAGTGAAATAAATAAACAGAGCCTTGAAAACGCAAAAAATCTTTTTGAAAGCGGTATGATCGATGCAATAGAGGTCGGCACTACAAAAGGTTTACAGGAAATACACAAAGCGCTTTTTGATGGATTGTATGATTTTGCGGGTAAGATACGAACAGATAACATTTCAAAAGGCGGTTTTCGCTTCGCTAATACGCTTTATCTTAATGAAGCTCTTGCAGCTATAGAAAAAATGCCCGAAAACACTTTTGATGAAATAATTGCAAAGTATGTTGAAATGAACGTTGCACATCCATTTATGGAGGGTAACGGCAGAAGCACACGAATATGGCTTGATATGATACTGAAAAAGAACCTGGGGAAGGTAATTGAATGGGCAAACATTGATAAAGAACAGTATTTACAGGCGATGGAGCGCAGCCCTATAAATGATCTTGAACTGCGATTCCTGATCCAACCTAACCTGACCGATAAAGTCAATGATCGTGAGATCATCTTTAAGGGCATTGAACAATCATACTATTACGAGGGCTACGAAAAGCCCCGGGACTAAAGCCTATGACCTGTCTTCTACAAACGTCTCTCTTCGGGGAGACGTTTTTTTGCCG
>JAFTCS010000166.1 GCA_017454565.1 Clostridia bacterium | reverse complement strand
TACGGATTTTTGAGCATATTTTTTCTCGATAACAAGGAAAAAGGACGCAGGCATACTGACGTATGGCAAGTTCTTTTGACGCAGTTAGCGAAAAAAATTGCCAAAAAGCCGCACGTTGCTAAGATGCTAAACAGGCTCTAAAGCTTGATATCCTGCTTTAGTCTGGAGATTATCTTCTTTTCCAGTCTGGAAATATACGACTGGGATATCCCTAAAATATCCGCGACCTGCTTCTGGGTATGAGGCTTTTTGCCGTTAAGACCGAAACGCAGCTCCATTATGGTCAGCTCCCGCTTGTTCAGTCTGCCGACTGCTTTCATAAGCTGCGCCTGCTCCGATTCCTGCTCAAGATGCTGATTTACGGCGTCTGCATCGCTGCCGAGTATATCGGAAATAAGCAGCTCGTTTCCGTCCCAGTCCACGTTGAGGGGTTCGTCTATCGAGATCTCATTTTTGTACTGAGCGCTTTTTCTGAAATACATGAGTATCTCGTTTTCAATGCACCTTGACGCATAGGTAGCTAACTTGATATTCCTTGACGGACAAAAGGTGTTCACCGCCTTTATCAGTCCGATCGTCCCTATGGATATGAGATCCTCCACGTTCGCGCCGGGAGCCTCGAACTTTTTCGCAATGTAGACCACCAGTCTTAAATTGTGGGTTATCAGCGGTTCTCTGGCGGTTTCGTCGCCGCTTTCTATACGCTTCATTATTTCTGCTTCCTCGTCGCTTTTAAGAGGCGGCGGCAGCGTTTCGGGACCGTTTATGTAGTAAATTCCCTCGCTGCTCCCTTTCAGTATTCCCGTAGATGACAGTCCGGAAAGCAATTTCCGGGAGATTTCGCAGAGCACTTTCAAAAGCCTAACTTCCTTTCATAATAAGCTCAGCGGGAACTATCACGTCACAGCCTTCAGTAAGATTTTTCCCGCTGCTCAGCGCAATATATGCCCTTACACTCATTTTTCCTCCGGCTGTGATAATGGTGACTTCGGCAGGTCTGAAAGCCGGCATCAGTCCGCTGCCGCCTACCGAAGAAAAGGGCACCATTCGTATGTTTGCGCAGTCCTTGCAGCCTTCGGCATCAGGATATTCCCCGAATCCGGATATTCCCGAAAAAAGCTCGCTCCTGCCCACTATCACAGGTTCTCCCGAAAACGGCTCCCGGAGTGTGCTTCCGGTGTCGGCAATACCATCGGCTTCAACGGACGTACCAAGGTTGCTTACTATTACGCGGCACTTTCTGTACTTTACTCCCGGAGCTCTTATCCTCTCAAAGAGTCTGAGGGCAAAATAGCACAGGGCAGTAAGAGCGATAAGTGTGAACGGCGAAATGCCGATGTACACGGAGCTGTTCCTCACAGCAAGCCCCTTAGGAGATGCCAGTGCAAGCACCGCAGTCATAATGCCGCAGTATGTGAAGCTCACCGCAAAAAGCAAAAATGACGCCCGTATGTACCCCTTTATGCTCATAGGCAGGAAAGCTGCCGCCGTCATAAGCATGGCTTCACCCACACTTATCAGCAGCGAGAGAAAAAACGGCAGCGCAGGCAGCAGTACCGCAAACGAACCCAGACCGCCTACCAGCGCGCCAAGCAGCAGTCTTCTCCGCCTGACATTCAGTGATGTAAGGCGTTTTACTGACAGCAGCATCACATAGTCAACTATAAAATTCACGCAGAAAAGGACATCCGCATATACTGTTGTTCTCAAGTCCGTCCTCCTTTGGGCTGTGACAGTAATTATCTCACAAGGCAAGTAAAAAAGCTGTCGCATAAAGCATGCGGCGTTCTGCTTTTTCTTCGCCGTATTTCTGCCTGAAATGACAGCCGTTTGCAGATATAAACCGCAAACGGCTGTTATACATTTCTGTGTTATGTTCCCAGACCAAAGCTCACCGCAAGAGCTTCGTCCACCTTGTACATGTCGGTGCTGTTAAGTGTTCCCATTTTTTCCTTGAGCCTTCTCTTGTCGATGGTCCGGATCTGCTCCAGAAGCACCACAGAATCCTTTGAAAGACCGCTGTTGTCTGCGTAAAGCCTGATGTGCGTGGGCAGCTTTGCTTTTGATTCACGGCTCGTTATCGCCGCAGCAATGACGGTTGGGCTGAAACGGTTGCCCACATCGTTCTGAATAATAAGCACGGGTCTTATCCCGCCCTGCTCCGAACCGACAACGGGACTCAGATCAGCATAGTAGATATCGCCTCGTCTGATGTTCATATCCTTTTCACGCTCCGAATTTTTATTTGCGGCTGACCGCCAAGCGATGTGTCGATATCAATAGTGTTTCCACGTTGAGTGGGGTTTAATCATTGCTTATCATCATCAACACATTATATTTTATTCCCGTGATTATTTTTTGTGAGCGCTTATCCTCCTTCGGTTCATGGATATTCTGTCAGACTTCCTCGGAAACTGGAGAAGTGCCGGATTTCGCAGGATATTTTGTGCCGGACAATGTGTCCCGAACGCTGCTGTACTTTGTGTACTGCAAGTGAGAGACACGCAGTACGGTGCAAAAGAGACAAGAAAGATGGTGCTTCGGAAGTTTCCGAGGAAGTCTGTTGTTTATGTACTCATTCCCTTGTATTCTGCGGTTTTCCCGCATGATCTGTTATGTGAGCTTCCGTGCAGACCGATTCAAAGCAATGACATAGTAAAATATATGTCCGCCGAAGCACTTTCATGCATACGGCGGACATATTATTTCGGAATACTGTTTTTCAGTTCAGCCGCCCAGTCCTCCGGAGTACTTCTGAACAGCATGCTTTCCCGCGTTAGCGGATGTATCAGCGCAAGCTCTGAACAGTGCAGACACTGCCGCGCAAATATCCTGCGGCTGCCGCCGTACATGTCATCCCCTGCAAGCGGATGGCCTATTGACGCCATGTGTACCCTTATCTGATGCGTCCTGCCGGTCTCCAGTTCAAGCTTTAGCAGAGTATGGCCGCAGACAGTCATTATCGGCGTGTAATGAGTGACCGCTCTTGCACCTTCCTCACTTACACAGCGTTCCATGATACTTCCCGGGCGCAGCGCAATAGGAGCGTCAACAGTGCCGCTCTCCGTGATCTCGCCCTCGCAGAGAGCCGTGTATTTCTTTTTGGTATTGCCTTTGAGGAAGTTGTGTGCATAGCTGCTTTTAGCTGCAAGTACAAGACCCGACGTATCACGGTCAAGCCTGTTTACCGGCCGGAACGTAATGCTTTCCCCCTTGCTCTGAAAGTAAAACATAACTCCGTTTGCAAGGGTATCCCTCTGGTGGTCGCGCACCGGATGAACCGGCATAAAGGGTGGTTTGTCGAGCACGATTATCGCGTCGTCCTCGTATATGATATTCAAAGGCATCTCCACAGGCTCAGTTTGCGGGGCGTCCTCCGGGAATATCAGACAAAGCTCATCTCCGGCATTAAGAGTGTCTATGCTTCTTACCGTATTTCCGTTTACTGTCATTCCGTTTTCGACTCTTTTCAGCTTTGCCAAGAGCCTTGCAGACACGCTGCAATGCCTGCGCAGGAACGTCTTGACGGAAACCCCGTCCAGCTCAGGCGGCACTTTAAACACAGGCATGGTCACACCTCCTCAGAAATACAGAAGCTCATTAAGGTCGCGTATCCTGTAGTCGCAAAGCTCATCGGGCATATCCACTCTGAGGTGAGGATCATAAAGACAGGTATCAAGCCCCGCATTCCTGCCGCCCTTCATGTCGGAGGTCAGGGAATCACCCACGACGAGTATTTTTGACCTGTCCTTTTCCGGGATGTCATCAAGCACCATTGCAAAATATTCGGCGGAAGGTTTCTGCACACCCATAGCGTCGGAAATATACGCCCTGCGAACAAACCTGTCAAGTCCGGCAATGGCAAAACGTCCCTCCTGAACAGGTTTCAAACCGTTGGTTATTATGTATATCTCATATTTTTTTGAGAGAGCATCAAGGGCTTCAAGGGCGCCGTCTATCAGTATTGCCTGCTCAGACAGTCTTTTTACATACTGGTTTGCGGCGGTCTCACAGTCTGACCGGCCTTCGGCTGTGCCCGGAAAGCACTGTTGAAAGCACTGTTCGATAAGCTCCCTGAAGCGTCTTATCCGCAGGTCGGCTCTGGTTATCTCTCCGCGTTCAAATTTTTTCCACAATGCCGCGTTTATGCTGCTGAACCTTGAACATATTTCGTCACTGAAAGTATATCCGCAGTCCGTCAGGGAATTTTTCAGTGCGGCATATTCGCACTTGGGAAAATCAAAAATAGTATCGTCTGCATCCATCAGCAAAGTAGTGTATTTCATAGCTTTTCCTCCTGTCATATATTTTATTATATCCTATACATGACGATCTTTCAACATTTTGATTTCGGAACGCAGTTTTTTAAACTTTTATTTCTGTCATGATTTCTTGCGAAATCATGACAGACGCAATAGAATATTGGAGGGTTTCACCCTCCAAACCACCCACAAGGGACTCTGTCCATTGACCCTGCAAGCCTTTGAAAAGGCTTGAGCGAAACTTTTGTGTTACATACTGCATGACAAAAAATTTAGTCCGTATTATCCGATTTGACAAAGATAGCAGACGGTCGAAAGTATAATAAAAAGCATAAGCATTCTGAAAAAATATAAATGAGGTGGTTTGTTTGAAGGTCAGAGAGCTTGCCGCAAATTTTTCAATGAGCAATATTCTGCAAAACACTAACGCGCGGAAGCTGTTTTTTCAGCTTATCTGCTTTGGCTGCGGTTTTGTTGCCGCAGGCGGCAGGATATTGGGCAACTATGCGCCCTTCGGTATCTCCGTTGCTTCGGCTGTGCCTTTTAAAGGGCTGCTGTCCTCTGTCATAGGCTCTTCGAT
>JAFTCS010000165.1 GCA_017454565.1 Clostridia bacterium | reverse complement strand
AATAAAGTTTCGCTCAAGCCTTTTCAGCGGCAAGCTGCCGCTCCCAATATAGTTTTTGAAAGTTAACTCGTTCCAAATGTTAATTTCTTTCCAAAACAAACTCGACAGCGGAGGCACTCCGCCTTGCTGGGTCAAGGGGGTGCGGGTGTCCGGTGGACACCTCTGCGCAGCAGAAGCACCGACCGAGCCGACAGGCGAGACTCAACGCCCTCTGACTTTTCAGGCGCTTTGCCTGTCCTTGAAAAGGACAGACTCTAAAAATTTATACTTTGTATAATAGACTTCCTCGGGAACTGGAGAAGTGCCGGATTTCGCAGGATATTTTATGCCGGACAATGTGTCTCGAACGCTGCTGTACTTTGAGTACTGCAAGTGAGAGACACGCAGTACGGCGCAAAAGAGACAAGAAAGATGGTGCTTCGGAAGTTTCCGAGGAAGTCAATAAAAAAGCCGATGGGTTTGATTTCCCATCGGCCTTTTACTGCGATTTTTTAAAGTCAGATCACAATTTCACAATGTCGCTTTCCTCTAACAGCTTTATGCCGTTCTCTACGAGTATCTTCTCGGCTGCTTCATTGTCGGCTACTCTCAGTACAACGCTTGCTTCCTTGCCGGAAACTGCGATGAACGCATACATGTACTCAATATTGATATTGTGTCTTGCCAGTATCCTGACGATCTTTGCAAGAGAACCCGGCTCGTCGGGAATGGATACGCCGACTACCTTGGTGATAGAAACAAAGCATCCCGAATATTCAAGAGCTTTCTTTGCTCCCTCAGGGTCGGTCACGATCAGGCGGAAAATGCCGAAATCCTGGGTGTCGGCAACACTGAGCGCCCTGATGTCGATGCCTACGTTTGCGATCGCATCAGTGATAGTCACCAGCTTGCCTTCCTTGTTTTCTACGAAAATAGAGATCTGCTTGATTGCCATGGTTATTCCTCCTTTTATTATGATCACAGCCTGTGGCTGATTTCATTTATTAGACTTCCTCGGGAACTGGAGAAGTGCCAGATTTCGCAGTACGGCGCAAAAGAGACAAGAAAGATGGTGCTTCGGAAGTTTCCGAGGAAGGCTGTTATCAGGTGTTGATGCCCAGACGCTTACGCTTGTCGATAACTCTGACTGCCTTGCCCTCTGAACGTGCAATGCTCTTGGGTGCTACCAGATGTATCTTCGGATTGATGCCCAGCATGGCCTTCATTGCACCCTGCAGAGCCTTTTCCTTGTTGGTGATGCCCACCGGCAGGTCGGAGAAGTCGTCCTCTTTCATTTCAACGTTGATGTCAAAGGTATCGGTGTTGTTTATTCTGTCAACGATTATCTGATAGTTCGGAGCATAGCCGTTGTTCAGGAGTACGGCCTCGATCTGGCTCGGGAACACGTTGACTCCGCGAATTATCATCATGTCATCGGAACGTCCCATAGGTTTAGCCATGCGCACAAAGGTTCTTCCGCAGGAGCATTTTTCTCTGGAAAGCACACAGATATCTCTTGTGCGGTAACGAAGCAGCGGGAAAGCCTCTTTGTCAAGAGATGTGAATACCAACTCGCCCTTTGTACCCTCCGGCAGAACCTCGCCTGTGTTGGGGTCGATTATCTCCGCAATGAAGTGATCCTCGTTTATGTGCATTCCCCTCTGTTCCTCGCACTCAAAGGCAACTCCGGGACCGCTAAGCTCGGTCAGACCGTAAATGTCATAGGCCTTGATGCCCAGACTTTTCTCGATGTCGCGGCGCATTTCCTCTGTCCAGGGTTCGGCGCCGAAAATGCCTATCCTGAGCTTGTTGTCCTCAGGCTTGTAGCCCTGCTCTTTGAGAGTTTCGCCTATATATGCAGCGTATGAGGGTGTGCAGCAGATAATAGTGGAGTTCAGGTCCATCATAAACTGTATCTGTCTGTCGGTGTTGCCGCTGGACATGGGCAGTGTAAGACTGCCGAGACGGTGTGAACCTCCGTGGAGACCTGAGCCGCCGGTGAAAAGTCCGTAGCCGTAGCATACCTGACATACATCGTCCGAAGAACCGCCGGCTGCAACAAGAGCACGGGCGCAGCAGTCTTCCCACATGTCAATGTCATTCTGGGTGTAAAAGGCGACTACACGCTTGCCGGTGGTGCCTGATGTGGAGTGTATGCGCACACAGTTTTTGAGGTCGGTGGCAAGGAGTCCGTAGGGATAAGCCTCCCTCAGATCGTCCTTCTTGAGAAACGGCAGCTTGTGAAGATCCTCAATACCCTTGATGTCGTCGGGTGAAATACCTTTCTCGTCCATGAGGTCACGGTAATACTTTACGTTGTCATAGACGTATCTTACCTGCTTTACAAGCTTCTCACTCTGAAGCTTTTTCAGGTCGTCAAGGGGCATGGTCTCCTGCTGGGGCTGAAAATACCTTTTTGACACGATAATCACTTTCTTTCCTGATAATCTGGATTCCTTTTTTTGCGCTGAAAAATATTTTGCGATGGATCGCGCGTCAGTTGTTGTAGCCGAGATCAAAGGCTTTCTTGTTGATCTCGATAAAAGCGGGCTTTACTATCTTTGCGATAGCGGTCTCCCACTTGTCATAGGGGATATCGAAGTATTTTGCGAGTCTGCCCATGAGAACGATGTTGCAGGCCTTTGCCGAGCCTGCCTGAGATGCAAGTGAAAGAGCGTCGATGGCGTCTACGTTCACGCCCTTTTCCTTCATTTCGTCAAGCACCTTCTCCGGATAGACCGCATTGCCTATGATAACGGGCATGGGGTCTATCTGCTGGGTGTTCACTATGACAGTGCCGCCCTTTTTCAGGTCTTTGATATATCTTGCAGCCTCGATCTTCTCAAAACTTACGATGAAGTCTGCCTCGCCCTCGTCAATAATAGGTGAGTAGACCTTTTCTCCGAATCTTACATAGGTAACGACCGAACCGCCTCTCTGGCTCATGCCGTGTACCTCGCTTACCTTAACGTCATAGCCCTCGTCTACAAGGAGTCTGCCCAGCAGCTTTGACGCTAACAGTGAACCCTGACCGCCTACACCGACGATCATAATATTTTTTGTTGCCATATTATTCACCCTCACTTTCAAATGCGTCAAAGGGACAAAGTCCTGCGCAGACGCCGCAGCCTATGCAGAGCGTGTTGTCTATAACGGCGTGACCGTCTCTGAATGATATCGCAGGACAGCCGAACTTCATGCAGCGCTTGCAGCCTCTGCACTTATCTGGATTAACGTGAAGCGGCTTCTTGGGCTTGACGTATTTCAGCAGCACACATGGTCTGCGTGAGATGATAACCGACGGCTCGTTCTTGGCGAGCTCTTCCTTGACTACCTTTTCACATTCCTCGAGATCATACGGGTCTACCACTCTTACGGAGTTGATGCCCACAGAATGACACAGAGCCTCAAGATCAACCTTGCCTGCCGGGTCGCCCTTGATATTATAGCCGGTTGTGGGGTTCTGCTGGTGGCCTGTCATGCCTGTAATGGAGTTATCAAGTATGATAACAGTCGAATTTGACTGGTTGTATGCTATGTTGATGAGTCCGGTAACGCCGGAGTGCCTAAAGGTCGAGTCGCCTATAACGCAGACTGTCTTGCCCTCGGTCTCGCTGCCGCCGGCTTTGTTGAAACCATGACTGCCTGACACGGACGCGCCCATGCAGAGAGTCATGTCAAGGGCGTTGAGAGGAGGCATTGAGCCGAGTGTGTAGCAGCCGATGTCGCCCAGTACGGTGATCTTGTTCTTGGCAAGAACATAGTACATTCCCCTGTGAGGACAGCCAGCGCACATCATCGGAGGTCTTACCGGAATTTCGGTGTCAAGGGTGACGTTATCCTTATCATCCATGCCGAAAGCCTTTGCAATGGTTTTCTGTGAGAACTCGCCGAGGATAGAGAACCTGTCCTTGCCAATAACGTCAACGCCGATGGTCTTGCAGAAATTCTCGATAACGGGGTCAAGCTCTTCAATAACATAGACCTTGCCGACCTTTGCGGCGAAGTCCTTGATAAGCTTAACGGGCAGAGGATTTACCATGCCCAGCTTGAGAACGGTCACGCTGTCACCGAATACCTCTTTTACATACTGATAGGATGTAGATGAGGTGATTATTCCGAAGTCATAGCTGCCATTGCCATCTTCTACGCGGTTGAGGGGAGAGGTCTCTGCATACTCAGTGAGCTTTGCTGTCCTTTCCTCAACAAAGGGATGGCGCGCAATAGCGTTTGCAGGAGCCATGATGTACTTGCGGGGATTCTTGACATATTCCTTTACGGCTTCGACTCTTTCACCCTTCTCGACAATGCTCTGTGAATGAGCAACACGGGTGCACATTTTTATGAAAACCGGAGTATCGAACTGCTCAGAGATCTCAAAAGCAGCCTTTGCAAAATCAAGAGCCTCCTGAGAGTCGGCAGGCTCCAGCATGGGAACCTTTGCAGCTACTGCATAGTGGCGGGAATCCTGCTCATTCTGGGAGGAGTGCATTCCGGGGTCATCTGCAACGCAGATAACAAGACCGGCGTTGACTCCGGTGTATGACATGGTGAAAAGCGGGTCGGCAGCCACGTTCAGGCCGACGTGCTTCATGCAGCAGGCTGCACGTTTGCCGCGCAGGGACGCACCGAAAGCTGTTTCGGCTGCGACCTTTTCATTGGGTGCCCACTCACAGTAGACATCGCTGAACTTTGCGAATTCCTCGGTTATCTCCGTACTCGGAGTGCCGGGGTAGCTGGAAATAACGGAGCATCCTGCCTCGTAAAGACCACGGGCAAGGGCTGCGTTACCGATGAGTAATTCTTTCATTTTCTTACCACCTTGAAAAATAGAATTTATGTGATTGCTGTAGTGCGTGACCGCACCGGACGATTCGCGCCGGCGAGCCGTCGGTGCCAATTCGCGGGGAAAGATAAACAAGAGTGCAGCTGCTTTCCTCGCGCACAGAGGCTTAGTGACAGCCGCGATCGGTGTAGTTTGGGTCAGAGTAAACTATCAACGCGAAATTGGGGGCGCAGGCTCTGCGCCGCGAATTGGGAGTGCAGGCTCTGCACTATTGGTTGCGGAGATCTACGATGCGCTTGGCTTTGCCCTGGAAACGCTCAATAGTTTTTGGGGGAACAAGTGTGACTTTTGTGCGCAGACCGAGAATGGACTGCATCTTTGCCTCAATGCTGCGCTTCAGCTCGGTGAGACGCTGATAGTTGTCAACAAGCTCGGCGTTCGTAAGCTCTACCTTGATCTCAAGGCTGTCCCTGTAGTTTTCACGGGTGACAATGAGCATATAATGAGGAGCAATGTCGTTGATGTTGATGAGAATGTTCTCGATCTGGGTCGGGAATACGTTTACGCCCTTGATTATGAGCATATCGTCGGTTCTGCCCATGGTTTTTGCCATACGCGCGTGGGTGCGTCCGCAGGTGCATGGCTCGTAGGTTATCTTAGTGATATCCTTTGTCCTGTATCTGAGTACGGGCATGCCGCGGCGGGTAAGAGTAGTGATGACAAGCTCACCTATCTGACCTTCACCAAGACGCTCGCCGGTGTCGTGGTCGATTATCTCAGGCAGATAGTGATCCTCTGCAAAGTGCATGCCGTCACGGGCTTCGCAGTCGCCGGAAACGCCGGGGCCGCCAAGCTCGGTCATGCCGTAGTTATCGGATACGCGGATGTTGAAGTTGGCTTCTATCTGTGCGCGCATTGCGGGTGTGCAGGGCTCTGAACCCAGTATTCCGAGACGGAGCTTATAATCCGAAAGGGGATAGCCGGCTTCCTTTACGGCTTCCGAAAGATAGAGCGCATAAGAGGGAGTTGCCACCAGACCGGTAACACCGTAGTCACGGAGCATCATAAGCTGCTTTTCGGTGTTGCCTGATGAAGCAGGGATAACGCAGGCGCCGATGTTCTCCATGCCGTAATGCAGACCGAGCGCGCCGGTGAAAAGACCGTAGCCGAAGCTTATCTGGATAATATCGTCAGCAGTAACGCCGCCTGCCATTGCCACACGGGAAACAAGATCCGCCCAGATACGGATGTCCTCCTTTGTGTAAACGCCGACGGTGGGTTTGCCGGTGGTGCCCGATGAAGCGTGTATGCGCACGATATCCTTCATTGGTGCAGCCATAAGTCCAAAGGGATAGTTGTCACGGAAGTCATCCTTCGTGGTGAAGGGAATGTACTGAATGTCGGAAAGCTCCTTTATCTTTGAGCCGTCACCGACACCGGCATCCGTCAGGCGCTTGTGGTAGAGCGGGACGTTGTCATAGCAGTATTTGACGGTCTCTTTCAGGCGTTCCAACTGCAGCTTTTCGATCTCTTGTCTGGGAAGAGTCTCAATGTCTTTCTGAAACATCATTTTTGATCATATCCTTTTTATAGATTTTTTATGAAGTGTTCTGTTATTTCTTTCTGCTATTCTTCTTTGAGCTGTTCTTGCCTGATTTACCGGACTTGGCGGTCTTTGCGGCAGCTATTGCATCCTCAGCGGCTTCATCAACAGGCTCGTCCTCAATGATGGCTTTCTTTGAGGATACGGTTACTTTCTTGTTGTAGCATGAGAAGATGGCATTTACTCTTTCCTTGTCCTTTGCGGGAGCAATAAGGGCGATGATGGGAGTGATAACAATGCCCAGCAGCATAGCTAACATGCCGGCGTTGATGGGAGACCTGAAATATTCAAGTACAGCGTTGTCGAATTTGATGTTTGCCATGTTGCATACGAATGAAGCCAGAGAGATGCCTATGCCCAGAACAAAGTTGACCCATACGGCGATCTTTGGAACGCGCTTCATATAGAGTCCGTACATAAACGGAGCAAGGAAAGCGCCTGCCAGAGCACCCCATGACACGCCCATCATCTGAGAAATGAAGAGCACCGGTGAGCTTGCCTGAACAATAGCGATAACTGCGGATACAGCGATGAAGAATACGATGAATATTCTCATCCAGAGAACCTTTTTCTTTTCTTCCATAGCATTTTTCTTGCAGAATACAGGGTCTATGAAGTCTATGGTAAGCACCGAGCTTGATGTGAGTACCAGACTTGAAAGTGTGCTCATGGATGCCGAAAGAACAAGCACTACAACTATGCCGATAAGCAGCGGAGAGAGGTTTTTGAGCATTTCGGGAATAACCGCGTCATAGCCGCCTACGGGCTTGCCGGTTGTGGGGTCGGCTGTGCCGAACAGACGTCCGAAGCCGCCGAGGAAGTAGCAGCCGCCTGCTACGATTATAGCGAAAATAGTGGAAACGATGGTACCTGTGCTGATGGATTTCTCAGACTTGATGGCATAGAACTTCTGAACCATCTGCGGGAGACCCCATGTGCCGAGGGATGTGAGGATAACAACGCCTATCAGTCCGAAAATGTCAGGTCCGAAGAAAGAGGTGAACACGCCGTTGAACTGTGTGCCTGATGCAGTAGTGGTGCTCTCCTGAGAAAGCTTTGCTATGCTCTCGGTAAGACCGCCGTTCTGCTGCATAACTGCTATGATGACAGCAACAATACCTGCCAGCATTATGATACCCTGAATGAAGTCGTTGATAGCGGTAGCCATATATCCGCCGAGAACAACATAAATGCCGGTGAGCACTGCCATTGCGATAACGCAGTAGGTATAGGGGATGCCGAAAGCCATTTCAAACAGTCTTGAAAGACCGTTGTAAAGTGATGCTGTATAGGGAATGAGGAAAAGGAAGATGATGACCGATGCTGCGATCTTCAGAGCTTTGGAGTCATATCTCTTTGCGAAGAAGTCGGGCATGGTGGCGGAATCGAGGTGCTGTGTCATAACGCGGGTGCGCCTGCCCAGAATGTTCCACGCCAACAGCGAGCCGATGAAAGCATTGCCCAGACCTATCCATGTGGACGCAAGACCGAAGCGCCATCCGAACTGACCGGCATAGCCTACAAAGATCACCGCTGAAAAGTAGGACGTACCGAAAGCGAAGGCTGTGAGCCACGGGCCTACGGAACGGTTGCCGAGCACAAATCCGTTGACGTTTGTTGCCTGCTTGCGGCAGTAGATTCCTACGCCTATCATGACCGCAAAGAACACGACAAGGAACATGATTTTGATGAACATATCCATTTTTTTATTTTGTCTCCTTTGTTTTTATTCCTTTATGGAAATATTATTTCAATAATATATGTTATATTCTGTATTGCAAAAATAGCCTGAACAAAATCTGACATATATTATGTGAGGCAAAAGTAAATGAGGTGGCAGAAGTGATAACAGATTTTCATACCCATGTTTATCCCGATAAAATTGCCGAAAGAACAATGTCTGCTCTTCTTGGCAGCAACGATGTAGTACGCGCTTATTCTGACGGCACTGTCAGGGGTCTGCTGAGCAGTATGGAAAAAAGCGGGATAGACCGTTCGGTGATCCTTCCCGTTGCTACGAGAAAGGGTCAGTTTGACAGCATAACCAGATTCGCACTTGGGATAAACAAAACTTATCCTCAGCTTGTATCATTCGGCGGCATACATCCCGATGACGACGACGTGCCGGGTAAGCTCAGGTACCTTAAAGACAAGGGTTTCAAAGGGATAAAGATACATCCCGATTACACAGGCACCTTTATAGACGACGAACGCTACATTAATATAATAAGGGAATGTGCAAGGCTGGGGCTCTTAGTGATAACCCATGCCGGAGTTGACCCTGCTTTTGACGTGATACACTGTACTCCTCAGAGAGCGAGGGCAGTCATGGACAGAGTGTTTGAAGAAACAGGGGTCACGCAGCCGTTTATGATATTTGCACATTTAGGCGGCATGTTCGTACATCAGGACGTGAAGAAATATCTGCTGGGTACAGATTGCTACATAGATATAAGCTGCTCCTTCAAGGAGATAATGGATTTCTGTGAGACTGACGACAGCGATGTTGCCGAGGTCATAAAGCTTCACGGTGCAGAAAAAATACTCTTTGCTACCGACAGCCCGTGGAACGATCAGAAAGAGACCATAGACCATTTCAGGGCAATGTCAGGTATAAGCGATGAAGAAAAGGAGCTTATTCTCTGTAAAAATGCACAGCGTCTGTTAAGCGGTCTGCAATAAAACGATCTGCCATTTTATAAAGCACTTATACATTATAATACTTTAAATTGTTAAAGTCAATTATTCGGGTCCTATCATCACTATCAGAAATGACGAATTTTGTTATCAAAAAATGTGCAAAAAAACAAAAGACGATTCTTTCCATAATTAAAAACATTTAAAACGGGTCTGTTGCATGAGATTATCATGGACAGACCCTTCTTATGTAAAATATAATATATTGTCGGCAAAAAATATAGATAAAATTTTTCTGAAAAATAGGCTGATATGCTACTTGGTTATTGTCGAATAATGTAGTATAATAACTGTGTATGTGTCTGTCGGGGTTTTCTTCAGACACGATGCAGCAATATCTTACAGGCAGCCGTAAACCTGTAAAAACGGCTTTTGGATAAGGAGAGAACTTATGAGAATGGGTGGTATCAGGGTGCCCCACAGGAAAAATACAGCCCGGAGTCAGTCCGTAAGGCTGGGCGTACCCGCAGCAGTGACCATACCGATGTCTATGCATATCGGAAAATATGCAAGAGTTGTAGTCAACAAGGGTGATACAGTCAAGGTGGGTCAGCTTATAGGTGAAGCTGACGGCTTTGTATCATCAAATATTCATTCAAGTGTGTCCGGCACTGTCCGCAAAATAGACGAAATTCTGATATCCAGCGGTGTAAAGGTACCCTGTGTGGTCATAGATTCTGACGGTAAGCAGGAAAAATATGAAAAGCTTGCTCCGCCCAAGGTAAAGGACTTCGACAGCTTTGTGAAATCGGTCAAGGAAAGCGGTGTCGTAGGTCTCGGAGGCGCGGGCTTTCCAAGCTTTGTGAAGCTGAATGTCCATGACCTGAACAGGATAGATGCCGTCATAATAAACGCGGCCGAGTGCGAGCCTTATATAACGTCCGACACCAGAACTATGGTTGAAAAGGGCGAATATGTTTTCAAGGGCATTGAGCTGCTGAGAAAATATATGGGTGTGAACCGCTTTATTATCGGCATAGAGAGCAATAAGCGTGAAGCCGTGAGCGTTATGAAAGGTCTTGCGGATAAGACCGACGGCGTTGAGATACACGTTCTGCCGTCGGTTTATCCTCAGGGCGGCGAGAAGGTGCTCATTTACAATACGGTTCACCGTCTGATACCCAGAGGCGGTCTGCCGCTGGATGTGGGCGTGATCGTGGTGAACGTGACGACCCTTGCCTTTATCGCTGAATATATGGAGACAGGAGTTCCGCTCGTTGAAAAATGTATAACAATAGACGGTTCCGCAGTGAAGGAGCCCAAAAATGTAATTGCTCCTATAGGCATGTCGATCGCAGATGTGGCCGAAGCAGCCGGCGGTCTTAAATGCGAGCCTGCAAAGATACTCTACGGCGGCCCCATGATGGGAATAGCCGTTCCCTCAATGGACGACCCAATATTAAAGAATACGAATGCAGTTATTTTTATGGATAAAAAGGAAGCGACCCCTCCGAAAATAACCGCCTGCATTTCCTGCGGAGCCTGCGCAGCGCACTGTCCGTTCAGACTTGACCCGAGATCCATAGCAAGAGCCTACAAGCTTGAGGACGGTGCTGCCCTTGACAGGTTAGAGGTGGATCTCTGTATGGAGTGCGGCTGCTGCTCATACGTCTGTCCTGCACACAGACCGCTGGTGCAGACCAACAAGCTTGGCAAGCAGATGCTCCGGAAGTACCTTTCGGCAAGACAGGCCGAAAAGGAAAACGATTTCAAGGAAAGATCCGTAAAAGAAAGACAGGAAAAGGAGGCTAAAAAATGAGTAAGCTTATATCCTCTGTGTCGCCTCACTTTTTTACAAAGCGCAGCACAAGGATGATAATGCTTGACGTTATCATAGCGCTTCTGCCTGCTGCCGTGGCTTCGGTGCTGATTTTTGGTCCGAGAAGTCTGCTTGTCACAGGCGTGTGCGCTGCATCCTGTATAATATTTGAATTTGCCTTTGAGAAGCTGTGCAGGCGCGAAAATACCATAGGCGATCTCAGTGCCATAGTCACGGGAATGCTTTTGGCTTATAATGTGCCTGTCAGCATACCTCTCTGGCAGGCTGTTTT
>JAFTCS010000164.1 GCA_017454565.1 Clostridia bacterium | reverse complement strand
CCATCTTTCTTGTCTCTTTTGCGCCGTACTGCGTGTCTCTCACTTGCAGTACACAAAGTACAGCGGCGTTCGAGACACATTGTCCGGCACAAAATATCCTGCGAAATCCGGCACTTCTCCAGTTTCCGAGGAAGTCTATTATATATTATTAATGTACAGAATTTCCTTCTTTCCGACATGCCTGCATCTTTATTCAAAGGCGGATAGCAAAAAAGGGACATAATTGTCCCTTTTCCGCAAAGATTATCTGATTTGTTCCTTAACCTTAGCAGCCTTACCGACTCTGTCACGCAGATAGTAGAGCTTGCTCCTGCGAACACGGCCCTTTCTTACTACCTGTACGGCAACAACGTTGGGAGAATGGATCGGGAAAACTCTCTCTACGCCAACGCCATAGGATACGCGGCGAACTGTGAATGTCTCGGCTACGCCGCTGCCGCTGCGAGCGATAACGGTTCCCTCGAACATCTGGATTCTTTCCCTTTCACCCTCGCGGATGTTTACGCTTACCTTGACAGTGTCACCAATCTCAAACTTAGGTAAGTTAGCCTCTTCCTTCATTGAAGCGGCTGCGATCATTTTAAGTGCGTCCATCTTGATATTCCTCCTGTTTATTTCAGACATTCGTGCTCTGAAAATAGTCTTGGTCATTTCACCCATCAAAGCAGAGGACTGTCCGTTTCAAAGTACGGCTCTCGCCGGGCTTCAAACCCCACCACAAGCAGCGGTATTCAAAGACTAAACTATTATAACATATCGTTCCGTGAATTGCAAGATTTATTTTTGAGAATACGTTTTTTAAAGCATGGTTATTTTTTACATTTCCGCTGCTGTTATCATTTACAAAATTCCGACAATGTGATAAGATAAAATCAAGTAGATCAGACTGAACGGGCAATACCGCCGTACAGCCTGCATACGAAATAAATTTACAGAAAGGAAGATCCACATGAGATCAAAAGCAGCTTCAAGATTCTTCGCTGTACTGCTTTCTGCGGCAATTTCGCTGCCCGTAATGGGTTCTGCGTTTGTGCCGGCTTCGGCTGAAAGCAGCTATGGCAACTACTGGTCTGTGTTGTTCATTGACCTTGACAAATCTCCGGTATCGCTCAGCGCTAACATCAAAAAAGCTTTCCAGGAGTACCGCGGTCCGATGCTGACGCCTGTGGCATACATAGGAATGGGCGTGGTGGCCGGTTACAACCACAAATACATCTGTACACAGGCAGCAGATGCTCCCGGAGGTTCCACCTCGCTGAAACTCGTTACGGTTTATGAAAAACCAAACGGCGATGCGGAGATAAGCAATGCAGATAATCTTAACCTCAGCAATTATTACACCAACCACAATTGCTATATTGATGACGAACTTGCTCCCGGAAGCTTTTCACTGTCAACCTCACCAAGCTGTGAGCTTGCTTCGGACGTAAAAAGTGCCTTTGACGAGGCCGCAGAAAAAAGTGAATATTTCAATTTCACTCCGGCCGCTTTTCTTTCGGCCAGAAGTGTTGACGGCGGCACTGAATATGCCCTGTACTGCAACAAATACACAAAGGCTGATGCTCCTGACGTTTACGGCAGCATCGTATTTATCTTCAAGGATGCAAACGGCAATTCCGAGATAAAATACACCTACGACATGTACGCCAAGAGGACAAAATATCCTCCGATGAACGACTACATCTCGTACTCGTTTGCCGAAAACACAGACGGCTCCGGCTATGCAGAGGGTGAGATCGGCTTTACCCCTGCCAATTCAGGCAAGTATTCGCTCTACTGGGCAAACAGCACTGGCGCTCTCGAGGTCTTCTATCCTATTGCGACCTTTGACGCAAGCTCCGGAAAGAAATATACCGTCAAAATGGGATATCACACTGTTGTTCCCGCAGGTGCCGACAGGATCATCGCCACCGAGAAATCAAAATACACCTCAGACTGCTATTCAATGTATTATCTGCCCTACGACAAGTCATTCAGCTACGACTCGGACGATCTTATTTATAGTTTCAGCACATATTCGGATATACATATAGACAAAGGCAGCCTGTGGTATGTTGACGCGGAGAAGCACCTCAACAGCGCATTACAGTACAGCACAAAGAAAAACACCAGCTTTATAGTCGTGTCCGGTGACGTTGTAACAAATGACAGCTCCGCCGCACGTCCCAAGGAGTGGGATGCCTACCAGAAGATACTCAGCAGCAGCAGCTATCTTGAACCTGTCTGGGAGTCTGACGGAAACCACGACATGCGTCAGGGTGTAGAAGTCGGCATAAAGGATTTCGTCAAGGCCACAGGTACAGACGGCCCCACATCCCACCTGCCGTATTTCAGCATGAGAGAGAATGAGGCCGGAGATATTTTCATCTTCATGGCGCTTGAGCTTGATAAGGCTCCGAACAAGGCGAACGAGTTCACTGATGCTCAGATCAACTGGGTAAACAGCATCATCGAAGAAAACTACGGAAAACACAAGATCTTTATTATCCAGCATTCGCCCATAAAGGGCTACGGCGCAGGCGACAGAATGAGCAAGCCCTATTACGGCGGCATGCTGAACCCTGATGACAGCTCGACCAAAAAATTCAAGGCTATCCTTGAGAAGTATCCTCAGGTAATGTTCATTTCCGGACATACACATGAGGACTTCTCAATGAACTATAACTATTCAAATGAGGGCGGCACATCCGCAAATATGATACATGTTCCCTCACTTGCAGGCTCCACAATGCCTGACTCTACCGATGAAGGTCTTGACCGCAATAAAGGTAAGGGCTTCAATTCACAGGGATATTATGTAGAGGTATATTATAATCAGGTAGTTTTCTACGGCGTCAACCTTACTGACGGACTCATTTATCCTCAGTACAGCTATGTTATGCAGGCAAACGCAAACGGCGCTCTTGAAAAGCCGGATGCCACAATTCCGCTTTCAGGCGAAATTGTTGATATGACCCCCATGCTGAAAAAGGTTGAGACTATTCTTAGCAGCAATTACAGGTTTGCGTCCTACGACTCATATCAGGCTCTGAAAAAATATTATTACCAGCACAAGGCTGAGAAAACCGCAGATAAGAACGTCTATGACCAATTTGAGTACCTCATAGACAGGCTTTCACAGTATGCAGGCGACATCGGCAATCCGGTGACCTATTACTTTACAAACAAGTACAAATGGGACAAGGTTTATGCCTACACATGGAACGGTTCAGACAAGAACGCTGAATGGCCCGGCGAAAAGCTCAGCAAGGTCGGCGTGAACATAGTCGGTGAGGATATCTACGGCGTTACAGTAGCCAAAAACAAATATAAGTATATCATTTTCAATAATGGAAGCAGCAGCAGCCAGACAGTTGACATGACACTTGAACCCGATTCGGTAGTCTACACTCCATCGGGCACCACAGACGGCAAGATAAAATGCATCACAACCGATCCTGTTGACATTTCAGAACACGAATTTGTTCTGCTCCACTACATTGCTGACGAACACGGCTGGTCAGATATGGATACAACACTCAAAAGAAACCAGAACGGCTTGTATGAGTGCGTCCTTACAGCGGAAAGCACAAATAATATCAGCTTCTCGGTCTATGACAAGGTTTCGGGCAAATATTATTGTCCCGCAGAGAGCGTGAAGAAAAATTGTGATACTGCACTGAATTTCAAGACCGCACTTGTTTCTGCCACAGAAAGAGGCAGGAGCATTACACTGACGGCTCCTGAGACTCTGAGCAATATCAAGGTGCTCTATGACGCTGATACAATGGAAATCAATGTTACCTACACACCGTTCTCCCAGAGCAAGCGCCTTGAAAATCACTGTACCCTCAGCAGTGACACCGTTACAAAGGGTGATAAGGTTTATATCAACACCGCATCAGACGGCGGCACAGGCGCAGTTAAATTCTCAGTATTCTACAAGAAGAAAAGCTCTCTGGAATGGACAGCCGCAAACGTTGACGACTCTCTGAAGTTTTATATCAAACCGGGCGCAGCTACCGATTATGAAGTAAAGACCGTTGCCGAGGATGACTATTGTGCAGTGGAAAAGATCATTGATCTCAAGGTCAATCCTCTCCCCCTCAGCAACACATCAAAGCTTTCTGCAAGCTCGAT
The DNA here is from genome assembly GCA_017454565.1 of Clostridia bacterium. Lineage (GTDB taxonomy): Bacteria > Bacillota > Clostridia > Oscillospirales > Acutalibacteraceae > UBA1213. The sequence goes on along the minus strand of JAFTCS010000164.1, from coordinate 763 downwards.
CGTAAAAGGCGGCAGTGTTAAGGTCACGGCAGCATCCACCGGCGGCACAGGCACCGTAAAGTATGCTGTTGACTATCAGAAAACCGGAAGTTCCAAATGGACAAGCGCCCAGAAATACAGCACCAACAAGACTGTAACTATCACTCCGGCATCAGCTACCAAATATTCTATAAGAATAATGGCAAAGGACAGCAGCGGCACAGTTTCTGCCAAGATCATACCTTTGACAGTGACATCAGCTGCTCCCCTGCAAAATATCTCAACCATTTCTTCCACAAGCGTATCACCCGGGAATTCAATAACAGTCACCGCAAAGGCAACAGGAGGAACAGCCCCCTACACCTACACAATAAGCTACAAGAAGAGTTACTCCGATACCTGGAAGGTAATTCAGTATTACAAATCCAATACAACCGTAAGCTTTAAGCCCACGTCTGCAACGACATACGATATCTGCATAAAGGTCAAGGATTCTACAGGCAAGATAGTTAAAAGGTATTTTAAAACCACTTTAAAATAACAGTTATAGCCTGAAGATGGTATAGCAAAAGCATAATCTGAGGGGGGCGCCCTGTAGAGGGGCGTCCCTTTGATTTTTTTAAAAATTCAATTCGGATATTTCAAAAAAACACTTGACAAACAAGTCATCTGTGTGTATAATAAATACTGTTGTTGAAAACAAAATATTCGCGAGTGTGCTGGAACTGGCAGACAGGCACGTTTGAGGGGCGTGTGTTTCACGACGTACGGGTTCAAGTCCCGT
>JAFTCS010000163.1 GCA_017454565.1 Clostridia bacterium | reverse complement strand
GAATACATCGGCAGTACAACAAGTTGGAGGGAGATGGGAGAAGATATGGATAATGATAAATACAAAGTCCTGATGATAGATGACGATGAGATGATAGCCACAGCTACTTCCGAGTATTTCAATATGTTCGGTATCAAGACTGCCTATGTCACGACATATGATGATGCTGTTGCATTTCTTGATGCACATGATGTATCTCTGCTGATGCTCGACATCAACCTTGGTGATAAGTCGGGATTTGACCTTTGCGGGAAGATCCGAGAGAACTACGATCTGCCCATATTCTTTATCAGTGCCAGAACAAGCGATGATGATGTACTGATCGCCCTGAATATCGGCGGCGATGATTATATCAAAAAGCCCTATACTTTGAGCGTCTTGCTTGCAAAAGTAAAAGCAGCGGTAGCACGCTATGACAGAACAAGGGTTAATGTCAGCACGGTGCAGAGCGTTCCACGTACAGATGACGGTCTTGTGAAGCTCATCGGTGATATATACCTTAATACCAATATCCACAAGATCATTTCGGGCGACAAAGAGATAACGCTGAAAGCATTGGAATACAAGCTACTGTATTATCTTTTCACCAACAGGGGCAAGGTCGTTTCAAAGGACGATCTGCTTCGTAACGTGTGGGAGGACGAATATATCAATGAGGGTACAATAGCCGTGCATATCCGTCACTTGCGTGAGAAGATCGAAGCCGACCCGAAAGAACCACAGCTTATCAAGACGGTCTGGGGTGTTGGATATATGATGGAAACGGTACTATGAAGCGATATTACAGATTTGCGATTTTTCTGATCCTGTTGCTGACTGTCGGTCTGCTTGCTGTCATTAAGCTGACAGACACGGACAACGGCTTTGTCGCTAACGATGATGTTATCTTACTCAATGAGATAGCGCATAAAGCGGCATCGGGTGATGTTCCGTCCGATAATACGGCGCAGGCACGGGAGTATGTTATACTCGATATAAACGGCAATGCACTTTTTGATAACCGCAGCGACCGTTCGGAGGTGCCGACCGTAGAAACGGCGATACAAAGGCGTTACCCTTACAATTATATAATAAAAAATAATCAGATAACGGGCAGCGTTATCCTGACAGACGGCGAAAAACGATTCGACAGACTGCGCACAACTATTATTCTTATCTATGTCGGGTGCAGTCTTGTGCTGATAACGGCTATGCTGGCGTTTGGTGCTTACATCCGCAAAACGGTCATACTCCCCTTTGACAAGATGAAGGATTTTGCATCCTATGTAGCGGCAGGCGACCTCGAAAAGCCGCTTGAAATGGATAAGGACAATATGTTCGGGGCGTTTTCCGAGAGTTTCGACATTATGCGTGAGGAACTGAAAGCATCTAAGGAAAGAGAACTTGCCTTACAGAAAAAAGAACGTGAGCTTGTGGCTTCGCTTTCTCATGACCTGAAAACGCCTGTCACGGGGATAAAGCTGACCTCGGAGCTTATGGCGGCGGTGTTCTCGCAGAACGAGGGACAGGAGCTTACCGTTACACCCGATATGACCGTAAAGATGAACAATATCTACAAGAGAGCTGAGGAGATAAACGTGCTTGTGAGTGACCTGTTTTCCTCCACGCTGGAGGATTTGGGCGAGTTTAAAGTAAGCTGCACGGACGAAAATTCCTCTGTGATCTCGGAGATCATATCAAAATATGATGACCGTGGACTTGTTCGCCTGACGGAGATTCCGCAGGTGATAATTCACATTGACAGGATATGGCTATCGCAGGTCATCGGCAATATCATTTCCAATTCGTACAAATACGCAGGCACACCGATAGATGTTCATTCGCATATTGAGGACAAGTTCCTTGAAGTTTCTGTCTCCGACAGCGGGCAGGGCGTTCCCGATGACGAGATAGAGCTTATCACGAATAAATTCTATCGAGGTAAAAATCACGGCGATAAGGAAGGCAGCGGTTTAGGTTTGTATATAGCCAAAATGCTGATGGATAAAATGGGCGGAGAGCTGACTGTTACAAGCAATAATGGACTGTGCGTAAGACTTCTCATCCCCCTCAGTTAAGAAAAAGACAAGAATTTCACAAGACTCTGACAAGGAAATTATTTCAGGGATCGTGTATAATACAATCATAAATAATCTGAAAGGTTGTGTTATATATGATCCCTGTTTTGCGTACAGAAAAGCTGTGCAAGTCATTTTCAAACGGCGGCACTCAGCAGCACGTTATCAAAAATCTTGACCTTGAGATAATGGAGGGCGATTTCACTGTTATCATGGGTGCTTCGGGTTCGGGCAAGTCCACTCTGCTCTATGCACTCTCGGGAATGGATAAGCCGACACTTGGGAAAATCTACTTCGGTGATAAGGAGATACAGGACTACTCGAACGATCAGCTTGCGGTGTTCAGGCGTGGCAACTGCGGATTTGTGTTCCAGAGTATCTATCTGCTCGAAAATCAGACTGTGCTTGACAATGTGCTGACGGGAGCGTTTGCAGTGCAGAAAAATACTCCCGAGCTTATAAAGAAAGTAAAGGAACTGCTGAAAAAAGTAGGGCTTGATGAAAAAATGCAGATGAAATATCCCAATCAGCTTTCGGGCGGCGAAGCACAGCGGGTCGGGATCGTCAGGGCTGTCATCAACGAGCCGAAGATACTCTTTGCAGATGAGCCGACGGGTTCACTCAACTCCGCATCGGGCAGGGACGTTCTCGACATTTTCACACAAGTGCATGAAAACGGTCAGAGCATCGTCATGGTAACGCACGATATAAAGACGGCTCTCAGAGGTACAAGAGTGATATATCTGCGTGACGGCAGTATCGTGGGCGAACACCGTATGCCGAAATACGGCGAGGACGACATAAAAGAACGCCGTGAAAGTCTTACGGCATTTCTCGAAGAAATGGGCTGGTGACTTATGAAGATATTCAGACTATCCTTATTCAATTTGAAGAAGAACAAGCGTGAAGCGGCGGCTATCGTCTTTCTGACGCTTATCACGTCTTTTCTGTTGTCGGTATTCTTTGTCAGCATAACAGAGATAGACAAGGCTTTCGACAAATGCTTTGAGGAAACGGGCTGTGCAGATGTTATGATGCTTTATGATGAAAGCAAGTACCGTGATATATACCGCACTGTGCTGGAGGACGAATACGGTGTGACGGATGTCCGTGAAAGCAGTGTGCTTGTCGGTGTCGCTGCGAAGACAATATCGAAGCAGGGCGACAGCATCGCATATAACATGATCTTTACGAACGAAAGCACCGAACGTAAAATAGAGGATTTCGTAAAGCTGAAAGCACTTCCCGATGATGTGACAGCAGAGCTTTCTCACCCGATCTGGCTCCCGCAGTATTTTGAGATAACGGGCGGCTTTGCTCCGGGAGATACCTTCACGCTGATTTCGGGCGGCAGAGATTATCCCTTTACCATTGCAGGATTTTACAATACCGGCTTTTGCAACAGTGACGGAATGCTGTTCAAATGCGTGCTGAGCGATGATGATATGTCGCTGTTGTCCGCAGTATATGAAGAATACCGCATGATCGCATTTGATACGGAAGAAAAGCTTGATTTTGAGGAATACTACGAAAAATGCTCGGAAATATCAGGCGAATATGTCTCTGGTATCGTGT